>DASPKB010000064.1:0-4378 GCA_035628315.1 Gemmatimonadales bacterium
TTTGCCCTCGGCGTGCTGGTGGGCCGCCGCACCGGCGGCCAACCGGCGTCGGGACCGGAGCTCCAATCGGTCGAGTTCGTGTTGCGAGCCTCGGCCGACTCCACCGTCGCGCTGGTAGGCGACTTCAACGACTGGGATCCCCGCGCGACGCAGCTCCGCCCCGCCTCCGACAGCGTCTGGTCGGTAGTCGTGCCGCTCCGGCCGGGACGCTATCGCTATACCTTCGTCGTGGACGGCAGCGAATGGCGCCGAGACCCTTCCGCACCGCGCGCGCTGGAGGACGACTTCGGCACTCCCACATCGGTGATCACGGTCGCCCAACGGTGAGACCATGCTTCGCCTGACTGCACTCCTGTTCTTTCTGTCCCTGCCACCGTCGGCGGACGCAGCCGCCCAGGACCCCCGCCTGGCCTCCCGGCTCGATTCACTGACACTGCCCAAGGTGGAGGCGGTGCTGGTTACCGCGCAGCGCCGAGGACTCCCGATCGAGCCGCTGGTGCAGAAAGCACTCGAGGGCGCCAGCAAGCGGGCGCCCGGACCGCGGATCGTCACGGCGGTCGAAGCCATGCTGGCCGATCTGACCCGGGCGCAGCAAGGACTGGGTCGGAGCGCCACGGCGGACGAGCTGGTGGCCGGAGCGGCAGCCCTCAGAGCCGGTGCGACGCTCGAGATGGTGGATCAGCTGCGCCGCGCCGAGCCGGACGCAGGTGTCGCCGTCCCGCTCGCCGTATTCGCGGATCTCGTAGCGGGCGGGATGGCCGTGGGCGCGGCCTGGCGATCGGTGGAGGACCTGGCCCAACGCGGTGGGGATGACGAAGAGTTCCTGGAGCTGCGGGAACGGCTCCGGCCGGCCGGCCAGTCACCATGATTCGCGCCTTCCGCTTCCGACTCGCCTCAGTGCCGATCGCGCTCGCGTTCGCGGCTGCACTTCCGTCCGGGGGACTCGCCCAATTCGGCGGCACGATGGATCTGCGCTCCGGTCCGGTAGCCTGGGACAAGGTTGAAGGAGGAAATCCGCTGCTGAATGGTGAAGTGGCGGGCAGCTATCGGTTCCGCCCTTTGAATGGACTAAGACCGGAGCTTCTGGGGCGCTTTGGTGTCAGCACCGGCCCGGACGCGCGCGCTGCGATGGGTTATGACCTGGGTGTGCAGCTCCACACGACTGGAGGCGGAATGTGGCTCGGCGGCGCCATCGGGGCTGCCGGGAACGGAAGCTCGGCCAGAGCGCTCACCCGGCTGGAGGGCGGGGTACGCCGGTCGCTCGGCCCGGCGCGCATCGAGGTCTGGCTGGCGCGAACCGGATTCGGGGGACGCATTGTCTCGGGAGGAGGCCTGAATCAGGACTCCGCCGGTACCGGTGACACGCTGGCGCGCAGAGGCGTGTCGGAGTACACCGACGTGGGGTCGCGGGTACTGCTGAGCCTGAGCCGCTATGAAGTGGGGCTCGCACTCACCCGCCGGATCGGCGGCGGCTTCAGCCGCCGAAGCGGCTGGGAGCTGAGTGGCACCTGGTGGGCGGCGCCGAATGTTGGCGTGGTCGGGGCCACCGGCCACTCACTCTCGCAGTTCGGCTTGAGCCTTCCCGGGGGCCGCTTTGGCACCGTTGGTCTGCGGCTGGCAGTCGGCGCCAGATCCGCTGCCGCCCCGGCGCGCCAGTCAAGTGAAACGCGTCCGGTTACACCAACGCTGGCCGTCAGCCACCGGCGACTCACCGTCCATTGGGCGCCGGCACGGACCGCCGAGGTAATGGGTGACTTTACCGACTGGGAGCCGAGGCCACTGGTGCCGCTCGGAGCGGGACGCTGGACCTTGCCGGCCGAGCTAACTCCCGGCGTCCACCATCTGCACGTCCGGTTCGACAGCGGACCCTGGCTGGTGCCGGCCGGCGCTGCCGCCGTGGACGACGGGTTTGGGGGCAGGGTGGGCCTCGTGGTGGTGCGCTGAACTCCTCCTCTTGACAATATCCGTTTCAACAGATAATCTGGCGGCATGGCACAGAGCATTGGACAGGCCATCCGGCAGACCAAGCCATTTCGCTCCCTGCAGGAGCAGGTGGTCATCAACCTCATGCGCACTGCCCGCGTGGTCGAGGAAGGGTGGGCTCACTATCTGAAGCGCACCGAGGGAATCTCGGTCAGCCAGTACAACATCCTGCGGATCCTCCGCGGTGCCCGCCCCCAGCCGGCCAAGATCAGCGAAGTAGCCGAACGTATGATCACCCGCGATCCGGACGTAACCCGCCTGGTGGACCGGCTCATCAAGCAGGGCCTGGTGCGCCGCCAGCGGGACACCGAGGATCGCCGGGTGGTGCTGGTCGAGATCACCGGGGCAGGGCTGGCGCTGTTGTCGCGGCTGGACGAGCCTGCCGGGGAGAGCACCGAGGCAGCGATGGCGGGCCTCAACGCCCAGCAGCTCAGAACGCTGGACACGCTCTTGAACGAAGTGCGGGCCGGGATTCGCCCGTACCCATGATCTTTTGAGCCAATAGCTGTTGCAACGGATAACCTCACCACAAGGAGTCTATCATGCTGCCAGCCGCGTTCTTCCCCCGAGCTCAGGTCATCATACTACTGGTCACTGGAATCAGCCTGGCAATCTCGGCCGGCGCCACGCAACGGGAGCGGACGCTACGGGGCAGTGCGGCAACGCTGGGCGCCGGCACAGTCGAGAGCTTCGTGACCCTGAACCCGGATGGAACGCCGGCCGCGATCGGCGTAGCGCTCTCGGCGGGCGCCCTGACGAAGCTGCCCCAGACTCCCAACACGGTGAGCCGCTGTTTCGACGTCGATGGCAACGGCAGGCATACCCAGCATGAGTGCATCGGCGACGAAGAACGGCTCCTCGATCTGCCCGAAGGCGTGGGAGACCAGCTCCCGTTCCGCTGGATCAGCGTGAACTGGAACGCTCACGGTCACATCCCTCCCTACAACCGCCCGCACTTCGACTTTCATTTTCACACCGGTCCCCGCGAGCGGGTGAATGCCATAGCCCCTGGACGCTGCGGGGAGCTGGTTGACTGCGGCGACTTCAAGCGCGCCTCTCGTCCAGTGGCCGCTCGCTACCTGCCAAGCGGGTACATCGATGTTGGCGCGGTGGTGCCGCGAATGGGCAACCACCTGCTCGATTCCCGGTCCCCCGAAATCAAGGATTCCCTCCCCTTCACCAGCACCTTCATCTATGGCGCCTGGGAAGGTGAGCTGATTTTCTGGGAGCCCATGATCACGCTCGATTTTCTGCGGAACACCGCCCACGCCTGCATGGACATTCCCCAGCCCGAAGCATTTCGGGAAGCAGGCTACTATCCGACGCAATATTGTATCCGGCAGGACGAAAAGGGCGGACGGACGGTTACGTTGGAAGGATTGCGCTACGCTGAAGCAACAACCTGAACCTGTATACAGGAGTTTGTCAGATGCCAGAGAAGAAGATCATCGCGGTTGTGGGTGCCACCGGTGCCCAGGGCGGGGGATTGGTGCGCGCGATACTGTCTGACCCGAGCGGCGGGTTTGGGGTCAGGGCGCTTACGCGCAACCCTGATTCCGAAAAGGGCCAGGCCCTCCGCAACGCAGGCGCTGAAGTAGTGGCGGCGGATCTCGACAACCCGGCAACCCTGCGCCAGGCGTTTGCCGGTGCGTATGGCGCCTTCTGCCTCACCAACTTCTGGGAGCACTTTTCGCCCGAGAAGGAGCTGCAACAGGCCCGGAACATGGCTCAGGCCGCAAAGGAGGCGGGCGTGCAGCACGTGATCTGGTCTACCCTCGAAGACACCAGGAAGTGGGTCCCGCTGGAGAGCGACCAGATGCCGACTCTTCAGGGCAAGTACAAGGTGCCCCACTTCGACGCCAAGGGTGAGGCAGACGGCTTCTTCCGCGAGGCGGGCGTCCCCACCACGTTCCTGCTCACCGCATTCTACTGGGAGAACTTCATCTTCTTCGGCGCCGGTCCGCAGCGGGGGCCGGACGGCTCCCTGGCGCTGGTCTTTCCTCTGGACGACAAGCCGCTGCCCAGCATCGCGGTGGAGGACATCGGCAAGTGCGCGTACGCCATTTTCAAACGGGGGAAGGAATTCATCGGCAAGACCGTGGCGATTGCTGGCCAGCATCTCACCGGCTTCGAGATGGCGCGGGCGATGAGCCAGGCGGTGGGACAGGAGATCCGCTACGTGAACGTCCCGCCCGAGGTCTACCGCAGCTTCGGTTTTCCGGGCGCCGACGATCTGGGCAACATGTTCCAGTTCAAGCGGGACTTCAATGAGTACTTCGTGGGGATCCGGGATCTGAACTTCACGCGGTCACTCAATCCGGAGTTGCAGACCTTCGAGGAATGGCTGGCGGTGCACAAGGAGCAGATTCCGATTCCGGCCGAGCAGCCAGCGTAG
>DASPKB010000065.1:0-2045 GCA_035628315.1 Gemmatimonadales bacterium
GCCCTGGCCTCGTTTGCCCCCCGCCGTGTCGTTCAACGACTCGACCCGAACCGGCTCGGTGATACTGCCCTTCCCGCTGCGTTGCAGGGCATGGTATCCGCAGGCCAGACGCCGAGAGGCTATGCCTGCACCGGGACCAGCTGCAGCCAGCCTGCCGCGGACGTCGATTCCTGGCGAGCCACACTGGAGTCGCTGCGCTCGCTGGTGCCGGTCTGACCTGACCGACAACGTGCCGCGATATATTTCCGCATTCACCACCAACGGGGTATACACGTGGCAAAGACAGCGACGATAACGACCAGCAAAGGCACTATCATTGCCGAGCTGTTCGATAACGAAGTTCCCAATACTGTCCAGAACTTTGAGAAGCTCGCCAACAGTGAATTTTACGATGGCACCCGGTTTCACCGGGTCATCGCGAACTTCATGATTCAGGGCGGCGATCCGCTGTCCAAGGATCCCAATAACCCGCGCGTGGGCACCGGCGGGCCGGGATACAAGATCAAGTGTGAGACCCACCTCAACACCCACAAGCACACCACCGGTACGCTTTCCATGGCGCACGCCGGCAAGGACACCGGCGGGAGTCAGTTCTTCATCACCCACTCGCCCCAACCGCACCTGGACCGGGTCCACACCGTGTTTGGGCAGGTCACCGAGGGCATGGACGTGGTGAATAAGATCAAACAGAACGACGTCATCACTTCCATCCGAGTCTCCTGACTTCTGCACCTCGATTTCGCGGTTGTCGCCGACTATGCCCTGATCGATCAGCAGGGCAAACTGAGTGTGCTCGGCATGTTTCAGCATGTCTGGCTCTCGAATTTCCCTGCTGTGTATCCCCGCACCCATTTGGTGCTGCGGGTGCGCGGCCGCCGCACCGAAATAGGGGTGCACACGATCCGCATTCGGTTTGTGGACGAGAACGGCAGCGAGCTGCTCGGCGGCGAAGGCACCGTGCAGTTCGGTGAGCCGCCGGCTGGGGTCGTGGATGTCGAGGCCGGGGCCGTACTGGTGTTCGACGTCCCCCTCCCCCGCCCGGGACAGTACGCCTTCGAGATCAGCCTGGACGGCGAGCTGGCCAATCGAGTGGCGTTGTCGGCGGGCTATCCGCAGCCGGCTCAGTAGGCGGACAGGAGGGTAAGCGGGGAAATGACCTGGACCCGCGACCGCGCGCTGGCGCTGATGCACGAGTACACGGCCTCGGACGCGCTGCGGAAACACATGTACGCCGTCGAAATCGCCATGCGGGCGATGGCGGAGCGCTCCGGTGAGGACCCCGAGGCCTGGGGGCTGGTTGGCCTGCTCCATGACTTCGACTACGAGCGCTATCCCAACCAGGAGCACTCCCCGACCGAAGGTCATCCCGCCGAAGGCGTTCGCCTCCTCGCCTCCCAGGGATTCCCCGAGCCGATGCAGCGCGCCATCCTGGGCCATGCTACGTACAGCGGAGTTCCCCGCGACACGCCGATGGCCCGCGCCCTCTTTGCCGTGGATGAGCTGGCCGGCTTCCTCGTAGCCTGTGCGCTGGTGCGTCCCTCCCGAAGCCTCCAGGACCTGGAGGTCTCCAGCGTCAAGAAGAAGCTGAAGGACAAGGCGTTCGCCCGCGGCGTCAGCCGGGAGGACGTCATCCGCGGAGCCGAGGAGCTTGGCGTTCCTCTCGACGAGCACATCGGCTTCGTGCTCAACGCGCTGCGCCCGCATGAGAGAGTTCTGGGACTCGGAGCGGCGTGACCGGTCCGCGACTGGTTCCAGCCGAACAGTCGGTTGCGGCCGCGGTGAATCGAGCCGCTGGAGGGCGTCCGATCCCGGGCAATCGGGTGGACCTGTTGATCGACGGGCCCGACTCGTACGACGCCATGCTGGAGGCGATCGCCCAGGCCAGGCAGTGGATTCATTTCGAGAACTACATCATCCGAAGTGACAATGCAGGCTGGCGATTCGCCGAGCAACTGGCCCGGCGGGCGCGGGAAGGCGTGCACGTTCGGGTCCTCTATGACTGGTTTGGCTCTCTCGGCACAGCCCGGGGCTACTGGCGCTATCTC
>DASPKB010000066.1:0-2376 GCA_035628315.1 Gemmatimonadales bacterium
GACAGGAGCGCGGAGAGCGAGTCGGGGTCCTGGAAGCCCAGCATCGCGGCCGTGATCTTCTCGAAACGCCGCTGGATCTTGGGGATATCGACCGGGCCCTGCAGGCCGGCCGCGCTCATCTGCTTCGCCACGATCTCGATGGCGCGGAAGAGGTTCTGCCGCGTGCCCTTCGACAGATCCGGCGCGGCGAGAACGGCGTCTCGCAGCTCGGCGAAGGTGGGCATCGGCCCGCCGGGGACAGCGTCTGCGGCGAGCTGATTGGAGTTCAGTGGCTTGGTCATCGGTGTTCCTTTCTCAGACACCGCCGGACGCGCGCGTCCGGCAATAAAGAGGGAGGGGGGATTTTCCCTTGTTGAAGCGAGGGGGTGTGTTCGTGGCTGGTCGGACAGACACGCACGAGCCCAGTCACGCCGCTCAATCACAGCGGCGGCTCCTCGCGGTGCTTAGCAAGGAACGCCTGGATATCGTCGAGCCGAAAGTAGACTCGGCCCTGAACGACGTGCGCGGTGATCAGCCCGGCCCGGCGCCAGCGGTGCAGCGTCCGCGTCGTGACACCCATGCGCCGTGCGGCTTCGGGCTGCGCGACCATGTATTCCCGCTCCCTTCCGCCGCGGTGAAACGGGACTGCAGGGCGCAGCGACGGGGTGAAGTTCTTGCGCACGGTGTGCTCCTCGACCTTGTGGCGAGCAGCATTACAGGGCGCTCCGACCCTACGAGCCGGCGGCGCAGCACCGCGGGCACGTGGCGCGTCCACCGCCGAGGATTTTCGGCGCTTAGCGCTCTTGATCTTGCGTTCAGCGTCACAAATTAGTCTCGCTGCGTCCGGCTATTTCCGGCGTGGGAGATGCTACAATGCGGGAGGGAGCCTCGCTCCGCCCGTCGGGTCTTTGCGTCCGGAACTCGGATTTTGGGGGCACAATCTCTAATGAGCGTAAGCTCGCCATTGGGCCTACGGCCCATCCTTGATGGAATTACCCTTACCCTTCACATCCCCTATGATGCCGAAGGTCCCCTCATGAAGAGGGTGCTGGAGATCCGGAAGGATCCCACGAAGAAGCCGGATGGGTTCCGTCTGAGGGACGGCACGCTGCGTCAGGAGCTGTTTTACCGGCGTGCCTTTGGAGTGGCTCTCACTGATGGGGGTCCCGTGGACCCATTTGCTCAGACCGAAATACATGGGCTGATCCAGTTTGGGCCCGTGCACGACAACGGCAACTTCACCCGCTTCGAGTTCAATCCGAACAAGCTCGGTCCTCAGAAGACCGTGGAGCTACTTGCCGCGGTGGATCACATCTTGAAGGCTGCCGATACCTCTGTCGCACATGGCAAGGTCACTGGCCTCGATGTCGCGGTTGATCTGCCCGATATCCTGCCCGATCGGTATCACTGGGAGCGCACCACCAACGTGAAGCGCATTGTCTTCACTGGCATGAGCGGCCAGCCCGAAACCCTTTACCTGGGCAAGACCCGCGGCGAGAATGTTTGCATTTACGACCGCAAGGCTAAGCTCGGCGAGGGTCCTCAGGTGACTCGGATCGAGCGGCGCTTCAATCCGGGCATGGAGTTCAGCTCGCTGCACGAGCTCGAGAACCCTTTCCTCATCTTGAAAGCATATGACCTGCAGGTGCTGGCCACCGGTCCCCAGGTCCCAAATGGCATCCCTTCCCAGTATTTCCCCTGGCTGCAGGCCACGGCGGCATCGCGAGGGCTGAAAGGGACTCTGGCGCACCTGCCGAAGCCCGCCAAGGATCGCTACCTCGAACTGCTGGAGGCCAACAAGCCCGCGTTCTGGAGCCCGGACGAGATCTGGTCGTACTGGCCTGACGTCCTGGCGAAGACCTTCGCGGAGACGTGTCCAACGGAGTGGGGACTGACGTCGTTCGCCAAGGCAGAGCCGGCCCTGGTTGACGCTACGTAGGCGTCGAGCAGAGCGGGGCGCGGAGCGAAGCCGGGGCTGAGCGAAGCGGAGCGCCCCGATCTGCCAGAGCCTCAACCTTCGACCTAGTGCACCTGAGTGCACGGCGAGTGCACTGGTCAGCCTTCATCGGGGCCACCCCCAGGGGCAGCGCCGACCGGAGCGCGACGGGCCACGCAGATCTTGCTGGGCCAGGTCTGGGCGGGGAGGGACGGATCCGGAGGCTCCAGGAGCTGGAGCCTCGAATCGGCCATGGAGTGGTACCGCCCTCTGGGGAACTCCGTCCGTGAGCAACTCGCTTCGACCATTTGCCTCAGGAGAAACATGCGGGTGGCAGTCAGAGGACAGGGCAAGCGCCGACGGGCGCTCAGCGGCACACGGACGATGTCGAACGCCGCTCGGGTCCCGGGTGAGATGGAGCTCCACTCCGCGCCGTCCTTCTGACCCACTCAAGTGTTAGG
>DASPKB010000067.1:0-2638 GCA_035628315.1 Gemmatimonadales bacterium
CGCTTCACCCCCGACTACGTCGCTCGTCCATCCATCGGATACGCCCGCGACAACTTCGGCCGGGGATTCTTCGGCGGAACCGCCATTTCCCTCAGCGACATTCTCGGGAACCACCAGCTGGTGTTCGCCGGATACGTGAACGGCCGCATCAGTGAGGCGCAGGTGCTGGCTGCGTACGCCAATCTCAGCCGGCGGATCAACTGGGTGGCCGGGGTCTCGCAGGAGCCCTACTACTTCTACGAGCCCAGCGAAATACGGGTGGACCAGCCGGTCCCCGGTCTGAATACTTTCGTGACTAACGTGCGGCGGCTGGTGCTCCGCTCCGCGTTCGGGCAGGCGTACTATCCGCTCAGCCGGTTCCAGCGGATCGAAGGCAGCCTTCGGGTTGCCAACGTCGATGATGCGGTACTAAGCATCCTGGAGCCGTACAGCCCCCTCTCCGGTTTCCCCACCGAAGACCCGACCCTCGAGACCAACAATCGCCCCGGGGTGAACTACTTCCAGCCATCGGCCGCGATGGTCTTCGACAATTCGCTGTTCGGCTACACCGGACCATTCTACGGCCGGCGCTGGCGGCTGGACTTTGCCCAGACACTGGGCGACTGGAGGTTCTCGCAGATTACCGCGGACTACCGCCGCTACGACAAGATTGTCGGCCCGCTGATCTTTGCGACTCGTGTGCTCTACTTCGGGCGGATCGGGCGGGACGCAGATCGCTTCCGCATCTTCGGAGGGAGCACGGACCTGATTCGGGGTAACACCTCCGGCTCATACCGGCGCAACGAGTGTCTCAACTCGGATGACATCAATACCCAGACCGGCTGCGCCGAGCTCGATCGGCTGGTCGGTACCCAGATCGGAATGGCCAGCGCCGAGATCCGGTTCCCCATTCTGACGCCGAGCTTTGGCTTCCTGCCGCAAGGCTTCCCTCCGATCGAGGGCGCACTGTTCTACGATGTCGGGCTTACCTGGGATGAGGGATCCGTCATTCGCTGGAATCGCCGGCCTGGGGACGACCCGACCCGGGTCCGCACCCCGCTACAAACCTTCGGCGCCTCGGTACGGGTGAACCTGTTCGGCTTTGCCATCGCGCGTCTGGACTATTCCATTCCGCAGGAGCGCCGGGGAGTAAAGGGACTCTGGGCCTTCAGTCTCGGACCGACGTTCTAGGGCAGGAAGGCGGAGAGGGTTTGTACCTCCCTCTCCGCCTTCTCCGCCCCTACCCTCCTGCCTATCTTGCAGGCGTGAAATTCCAACCAACAATATGCGCCACGGCACTGGTGCTTCTCGCGGGCGCCTGCGGGGGCTCGCCGGATCTCGCGACCGGAAATCTTCCGGCGTCTTCAAGAAGCGTCGCAAGTGTCACCGCGCTCCGGATACCGCGCGAGGGCGGCTTTGCGCGCCTGTACCGGGTCCCCGCCCTCGATTCCGCGCCCTGGAAGCCGGCGGAGAAGGTCCCCCCTGTGGATCGGCTCATCGGAGCCGATCCGGAGCAGGGACTCGTCTTCATGTTCGACCGGAAGAACAGCGTCATTGCCGTGGATCTCGATACCCGGCGGGTGCGGACCTTCCTCGAGAATGTCCGTCACGCGACCCTTGGTCCGGATGGCGCACTCTACGCGGTCGATACTGCCAGCACTGTCATTCAGCTGGTCCGCCGGACTCCCGTTCGGTTCCGCTCCAAGCTTCAGGGAAAGCCCGTCGAGCTCCATGCCACTATGGACGGCGCGCTGATGGCGCGATTGGCGGGCAACAAGCCGGCGCTGGAATATCTCGGTTCGGACCAGGCCCCGACTTCGACTCTTCTTCCCGAGGGGCAGGTGACATCCAGCTTCCTCGGGGATGAGATAGCGGTCGCGTCAGATACCGCGGTCATTCTGTACACGCCGCAGAAGAAGTCGAAGCCCAGGGTAATTCCGATCGAGGGCGATGCCCGTGCCGTCACCTTCTCGCCCTCGGGCCATCGGCTGTACGTTGCGCGGGCTGCCGCGCCTCTTCTGGTGCTGGATCGATTCGAGGGTACTCCGCTCCGCGAGATCGAGCTGCCCGGCCCCGCCCGCGCCCTTCGCGGCGACCTGTTCGGCAGCTGGCTTCTGGTGCGGCCGGAGAAAGGCGACTCAGTTTGGATCATCGACGTCGGGGCCGGAAAGTACCTGGGTGCCACCGAGGCACGGTGGACCGACGACCTCCCCGCGGTCGCTCCGCCCCATACTCTGCTGGTTCGCCGCGGAGCGGATCTGGTGGCACTGGATCTGACGGCCCCAGGCATAGCTGAAACCGGTCGGGTGGAAGGCGGAGCCGCCGACCTCTGGCTGCCGCTCGCGTGGCACCCGGCCCAGGAGAACGACATCCCGGTCGAGGCGGACTCCCTGAACCTCGCGCTGGCCGACAGCGCCGCGGCCGGGCGCCCATCGGTGTTCCTGCAGGTGAGCAGCTCCCAGAACCCGACGTGGGCGAGCGAACTCTCCGAGAAGCTGCGGGCCGCAGGTCTTCCCGCGTCGGTGCTGACACCTCGTCGATCAGAAGAAGCTTACCGCGTGGTGCTGGGTCCGTACGCCACTCGTGAGCAGGCGGAGGAGACCGGCCGCAAGCTCGGCATGCCATCATTCATCGTGACAGCACAGGGCCAGTCAGCTCA
>DASPKB010000068.1:0-3292 GCA_035628315.1 Gemmatimonadales bacterium
ATAACCCTCCTGGGGGATGCATGACCAAGGCCGATCTCGTTGAACAGGTGACCGCCTCCATTGCCCGCACGGCGGGTCCGATGATCTCCAAGAAAGACTGTGCTCGCGTGGTGGACGCTTTCCTGGAGGCGGTGAAGGAAGCGCTCAAACAGCAGCACAATATCGAGGTCAGAGGCTTCGGCACGTTCAAGATTCGGCGCCGGAAGACCCGGATGGCCCGAAACCCTCGAACCGGAGACCCGGTCGAAGTGGCCGCCCGCCCAGTTCCGGTGTTCAAGCCCAGTAAAGAGTTGCGGGCTCTTGTAGCAGACGAGAGTACCTCCGAGGCCGAGCCGGCTCAGGGCATGTAAGCAGCGGGACAGCAGGTGCTCGCAAGGTCGTCCGGAGGTCTCCCGGGCGACCTTTCGCTATGGCTTCCGAACCTCTCCCATTCTCCGCTCGCAACTCATCGTTCGGTGTACCTTTCAATCATGACTATTAGCGCTCCCCCGACACTCCGTGTCCAGGTGCTGTTGTTCGGGAGTTATGCCGACTGTTTAGGCCGGAACGCAGCGGAACTGACTGTCTCCGCCCCGGCTACCGTCGTGGATGTACTCCACCGCATTCGCTCTCTTCCGGGCGGAGAGCGCATTCCCGCGCGTCCCCTCTGCGCCGTCAATCTCTCCCACGTGTCACTGGAAACCAGCGTCAAGGATGGTGATGAGCTTGCCATCCTGCCGCCCTTGGCCGGGGGCTGACCTCATGTTCCTGACCTCCGGCCCTATCGAGCTTGCTCCGCTCGTGGCGCAGGTAATGTCAGCGGAGCGGGGCGGGGTCGCGTGCTTCCTCGGCACAGTTCGAAACCATCAGCACGGCCGGGAAGTCGTTCGGCTGGAGTACTCCGCCTATTCCCCGATGGTTGAAGCGGAGTGCGCCCGGATCGTAGCGGAAGCAGAGGCGCGCTGGAGCTGCGGCGTTGCGCTGGTTCACCGGATCGGCAGCCTCGAAGTAGGTGAGACGGCAATCGCCATCGCCGCTGCCTCACCGCACCGTGATGAGGCGTTCGCCGCGTGCCGGTACGTCATCGAAGAGGTCAAGCGGAGAGTTCCCATCTGGAAGCGGGAATTCTTCGCGGATGGAACCGTGGAATGGGTTGGCACAGAGACGCCGGTGTCGGCCGGTACGAGAAACACCGGATGAGTGTGCCTCCTCCCAGCACCTCGTCGCCGCTGATAGACCAGCTCGGCCGCCCCCTCAGGTCTCTTCGCATCTCCGTGACCGACCGCTGCAACATGCGGTGTGGCTACTGCATGCCGAATGAGAACTACGTCTGGCTGCCCCGGGAGTCCATCCTGTCATTCGAGGAAATCGACCGGCTGGTGGGGATCTTTCTCCGGCTGGGCGTAAAGAAGGTGCGGCTCACCGGGGGTGAGCCGCTGCTTCGCCACGATCTGGCCGGGCTCGTGGCCCAACTCCGGCGACACAAAGATTTACGGGACATCGCGCTGACCACTAATGGTATTCTCCTGGCGCGCCATGCGGAGGAGTTGCGCGCTGCGGGTCTCGACCGAGTCACCATCAGTCTGGACACTCTCCGGCCCGAGCGCATGCTGGCTTTCGCACGCTCCACTCGGCACGCCGATGTGCTGGAAGCACTTCGCGCGGCGGTGCGCTCCGGGTTGACGCCCATCAAGCTGAACGTGGTCGTGATCCGCGGGTACAATGATGACGAGATCGTCCCGCTCCTCGAGTTTGCCCGCAGGCACCGTGCTGAGGTGCGGTACATCGAGTACATGGACGTTGGCGGCGCCACCCAATGGTCCCTCGATCAGGTTGTGAGCCGCGGCGAGATCCTCGAACGGCTGGAGCAGCAGTATGGTCCGGTGACGCCGGTCCAGCGGAGCGACCCGGCTCCCGCTGAGCGGTTCTGTCTCCGGGACGGAACCCGGTTTGGCGTAATTGCGTCTACCACATCTCCGTTCTGTCGCACCTGCGACCGCAGCCGGCTCACGGCCGATGGCACCTGGCTTCTCTGTCTCTACGGGGAACAGGGCTTGGATCTGCGAGCAGCGTTGCGCTCCGGGCTTTCAGACGGGGCGGTTGCAGCCCTCATTGCCGATGCCTGGCGCGGGCGGCTTGACCGTGGAGCTGAACTGCGCGCTGAATCGACCGAGCGTGGGGCGCTATACCAGCTGGAATCGTTGCAGGCTGATCCCCACCGGGAAATGCACACCAGGGGCGGGTGATGCCGCTCCATGTCGCTCTGATCCAGCCCCAGATTCCACCGAATACCGGCAACATCGCGCGGCTTTGTGCCGCCACCGACACTTCGCTGCACCTGATCGAGCCGCTGGGGTTCCGGATCGACGACGCCGACGTACGCCGTGCGGGGCTGGACTACTGGGACGCGGTAGATCTCTGGGTGCATCCCGACTGGTTTGCCTTCCGGGATGCCATGGACCGGAACCGCTGCCTCTACTTCTCGGCCAAGGCGGAGCGAAGCTATTGGGAGGCCCCGTACCGAGCCAACAGCTGTCTGGTGTTTGGCAGCGAAACTGAAGGAATGCCGCAGCGGATACTGGAGAAGCACCCGGACCGCTGTTTTACCATTCCCATGAGCGGTCCGGTGAGAAGTCTGAACTTGGCGAATGCGGTCAGCATCGTGCTGTACGAAGCGATTCGGCAGGTTCGCCCGGAGTTGCAAACCGGTCGCAGGTCGCAACTATATTGCGGCGGTCTAGCGCCGAACGTCTGATCCAACGCTGAGAGAGCTACCGGAATGCTGAACAAGGTCGCGGTGGTAGGGGCCGGGAACGTGGGCGCGACAGCCGCGCAACGCCTCGCCGAAAAAAACCTGGCGCGACATGTCGTGATGATCGACGTGGTAGATGGAGTGCCGCAGGGTAAGGGATTGGACCAGTGGCAATCGGGACCCATCGAGGGCTTCGATACGAGAGTGATCGGGAGCGGCAACTACGATGAGGCCGCCGGGGCAGAGGTGTTCGTCGTGACTGCCGGCATTGCCCGAAAGCCAGGAATGAGCCGGGATGACCTGGTAAAGACCAACGCCGGCATCGTTCGTTCGGTCAGCGAGCAGATCGCCCGCGTGGCGCCGAAGTCCATTGTCGTCGTGGTCAGCAATCCGCTCGACGTCATGTGCTTCGTGGCCATGAAGGCGAGTCGCTTCCCGCGGGAGCGGATCCTCGGGATGGCGGGAGTTCTGGATACAGCGCGGTATCGAACCTTCCTGGCCGAAGCGCTCGACATCTCGGTGGAAGACATTCAGGCGATGGTGCTCGGCGGTCATGGCGAT
>DASPKB010000069.1:0-2526 GCA_035628315.1 Gemmatimonadales bacterium
GTCAAGGCGCGGGGCGGAAGCGGCGCTCCGACCTCAGCCGACAGCGCGACGCTGCGCCAGGCTTTACCCCTTATGGTCGCTGCCATGGTAGGTGAGCAGCCTGACAGTGGTAGCGGCCCCACCCAGTGCCACGACATCACCGTCTATCCGGCCATTGGCCTGGCCGGCGGCGCGTGCGGTGGTTACGGACTCCTGCTCGATATTCGGAACCCTGCCAATCCCGTCCGGATCGGCGCGGTTTCCGACTCGAACTTCTCCTACTGGCATTCGGCCACGTTCAATAACGACGGCACCAAGATCCTCTTTTCGGACGAGTGGGGCGGAGGTTCGCTGCCCAAGTGCCGTAAGACCGACAAGCCTGAGTGGGGGGCTGACGCGATTTTCACGCTGCGGAACCGGAAGATGGAGTTCCAGAGCTACTACAAGCTTCCCGCCCCGCAGACAGCGCAGGAGAACTGCGTTGCCCACAACGGCTCGCTGATCCCGATTCCGGGACGCGACGTGATGGTACAGGCCTGGTATCAGGGCGGGATTTCGGTGTTCGACTGGACCGACGCCAAGAACCCCCGGGAAATCGCATTCTTCGACCGTGGTCCGGTGAGTGGGGAACGATTGGAGAGCGGCGGCTCCTGGTCCGTGTACTGGTATAACGGAGTGATGGTCAGCTCAGAGATTGCCCGAGGGCTGGACATCTTCGAGCTGGTGCCGAGTGCATTCATCTCGCAGAACGAGATCGATGCCGCCAAATCGGTGAAGCTGGATTACCTAAATACCCAGGGACAGCCCAAGCTGGTCTGGCCCAAGACGTTCTCACTGGCGCGGGCGTATCTCGACCAGCTGGAGCGCTCCCACGGCCTCGAGCCCACCAGGCTCTCTGCATTCCGCAGCGAGCTGGCCCGGGCAGAGAAGGCGTCGGAGAGGGAACGCCGGAGCGCTCTCGCCCGGCTGGCAGCGCAGATCGAAGGCTCCGTGGCCGGGTCAGGAGATACGGCCAAGCTGCGGACTCTTGCCGCTGTTGTACGGGATCTAAGCACCGAACCGGGGTTGGCGCGGGCGAACTAGCTCAGAAGCCCGTCACGCCACCTCAGGGCTGGATGATGCGCGCCATCACCCGCCCGGAGGTGGCGTTTCCGTTGGCGTCGCTGAAATCAACCGCCACCGGCCAGGCTTCGGCCGCGGCAATGGCGTTGAACAGAGCTTGATTGGAGGGGGGCACAGCGACTCCGAAGCTCTCCTGCACCCCGGAGTACGCCAGGTCATCCTGTACGACGATTGGTGAGACATCGCAGCGGTTGTCCTGGAACACTCGCACGATTTGGAGCACGTCGCGCAAGTTCGCGCTTCCCTGCGGATCCGCTGCGGTTACCAGCACCACGATACCGTCTCCCGCCTGGACCTCCAGCGCCACGTCGGTGATGATGGGAGCGTTCTGCTCACCGCTGAGCGGGAGGTCCACCACGTTGCAGAGATCGGCTCCTACAGGTCCACTGCCATCGTCATCACCGCACGACAGCATCAGGAGAAGAAGCACTCCGGACAATCTATGCTGCGCAGGGCGTCGGCTGGTCGGGACCACGTGTGCTCCGGCGAGTGCTGGGTGACTCCTTCAATGTAGTCTGGCCCCTACCCAAGTGGAGCCGCTCGCGGTTGCCGGGCCAGCCGCGCCGTAGGTAGTTTCCCACCCGCGTCGTACCCCTTTCTAACCTTCAGACTTCAGCCTCGATCTATGCCGTTCGAGACCGCTGTCGTTTCCGCGGAACCCAGCAGCTATGAGACACCCCTCCTAGCCGTGGCGGTGCCGCGTGGAACTTTGCCTCCCTCGATCGATGGACTGGACAAGGCCGCTGGTGGCGCCATCAATCGAGTGATTGCAGCCGGGGATTTCAGCGGAAAGAAGGATGAAACGGCCATGGTGTATCCTACGGGCTCGGTTTCGAGGGTGCTGCTGGTCGGGCTCGGAAAGAATGAGGAGATCGACCGGACTGCAATCCGTCGAGCGGCTGCGATTGCTGCCAAGCGGGCCCGCTCACTCGGCATACCTCGCGCTGCATTTCACCTTCCACCAGAGTCGCGAGGAAAGTCGGGCGCTGCCGAAGCCGTTCAGGCCATTGCAGAGGGGCTGGCGCAGGGAATCTGGCAGTACACGGAAATGAAGCGGCGGGATGAAGACACCAGGAAACCGCAGCTCGAGCGAATCGACATCATCGCGGTAAACGGCGCAAGCGAGCTGAAGGAAGGACACCGGATCGGGGCAGCGATCGGAGCCGGACAGACGTTCGCTCGAAGCATCCAGGTGCTCCCCGGCAACATCTGCACTCCCACCTACCTGGCAAATGTGGCACAGGAGCTGGCGCAGCGGCACGGCTTTGGAGTGACCATCCTCGACAAGGCCGCGATCATCCAGGAGAAAATGGGTGCCTTGCTCTCGGTGGCACAGGGAAGCGCCGAGGAGCCCAGGTTCATCGCGCTGGAGTACAAGGGCCGTGATGGCGCTCCAATCGTTCTGGTGGGGAAGGGCGTCACCTT
>DASPKB010000070.1:0-3878 GCA_035628315.1 Gemmatimonadales bacterium
ACACCACCGATGACAGGGCCTCGAAGCCAAAGCCCGGTGAAAAGAGCAAGGCAGACCGTACGATGGCCATGCAGCGCGGCGACCGCATGCTGGTGATCACCGGCGCGCTTCCACAGGACAGCCTTCTGGCCATGATCCGCAGACTGAATGCGGAGATGAGGAGTAAGTAGGTAGCAGCCAGAGCCAGCCGCCGGCGGCCGGTCGCCGGTTTCATGAAACTGCCGGGCACGGAATAGAAAGCCCTCCGAACTTTGCTCGGAGGGCTGTTGTTTTGTGATTGGCTGGCGACCGGCGACTGCCTACCTCGGCCTGCTCCTCCGCTCCAAGAGCTCATCCGGCACGTAGTCTCCCGGCCCTTCGTCATGCTCGAACTCAGCGGCCGTCACCGCGTGTCCCCGCTCGCGATCGAGGGTGATTTCGGCCAGACGGGGGGAGAGCATCGGGAAGGTGCGCGCGAAGAGTGCGTAGGTCAGCATGAAGAGCCCGGCGAATGCCAGCGTTGGCCCCAGCTCGGGCCGGCCAACGGTGGGACCCGGCAGCGCAGTCACCGACGGCATGACCAGCAAATAGCGCTCGAGCCAGAGCGCGATCAGGCTCACGGTGGCGAAAAATCCAAGGAGAACCCTCGACTTCTTGGGTCGCACCCCGAGCAGACCAAAGAAGGGGATCAGAAACATTCCCCATCCCACAGCTACCCCGATCGGCAGCCAGTGACCCCACAGCCGGGCAAACACGAACCCGGTTTCTTCCGGAAGGTTGCCGTACCAGATAACCAGGAACTGGGCCCACATGAGATAGGTCCAGAACACGCTGAACCCGAAGCACAGCTTGCCCAGATCGTGGCGCTGTTTGGGAGAGACCAGGTCAGCTACTCCGAGGTGCGACGCGCCGTAGATCATCAGCAGCGCTAGCAGCATGTGCGCGCCGAGGAATGCGCCCATGAAGATCCATCCGCCGAGCAGGTTCGAAAACCAGTGCGGCTGTAGCGCCATGATGCAGTCGAATGCGATCAGGGTGAACACGTAGGCGTAGAGCACCGCATAAATCGGCGCTAGCCGGCGGATCCGCCGCTCCTGGTCCGCCATCCCGGCTGAGCTCGGCTCGTATCCGCGGGACCAGCGCTCGTAGCGCTGCCGCCGTACCTCCGAGGCCGAGCCTCGGACGGCATAGAGGTCAGGCTTGAGATCGGCCCAGACCAGTTTCCAGCCGACGACTGTGAGCGCCAGCAGCCCGACTGCCAACCGGGCGAACATGAACTCGTGCGAGAGCCATACAGCCTTGGAGTGCGGCAGCTCGTGGAGCGCATGCTCCATGGGCCCATAGATCGAGTGGTATCCGGCCGTAAAAATCAGCACCAGGCCGATGAGCGAAATCGGAAGAAAGGCCACCAACGCCTCGGCGAACCGAATCATCATGCCGGACCACTTGGCGTTGGTGATCTTCTGAACTGCGGCGAAGGCCACCCCACCGGCGGAGAGACTGGTGAAGTAAATCCAGTTCACGTGGAACAGCTGCCAGGCGCGGTCGGCGGTGGCAGGGCCGTCGAGCAGCGCGGCGACGAACAGGTACAACCCGAGTAGCGCCAGGCCGGCCCCGATGCCGATGAAGACGTCATAACGCCCGGCCAGGGAGCGCTCGGTCAGACGCTCGCGTAATGTGGGAGTCATCGGCCCATAGTCGAGGTAGACCCGGTTGCGCTCGGTCCCGGTGGAATCGGCGCGGCTGGTCCCGGCGCCGCCGGCGATTGCGCCTGGAGCTTTCGCACATGATTCACGATGGCCCACCGCTCGACCTGAGAGTACACCTTGTCGCCGTACCGCGGCATCAGGCCGCGACCATACCGAATGATGCTGTAGAGGTAGCCGTCGCTATACGCCCGCGCCCTGGCGGTGAGCAGGGAAGGCGCCCCAATCTGGGAGGACACCGGACCATCCGCATTGCCGGTCGGGCCGTGGCATACCGTGCAGAAATTTTGGTAGAGCGTGTCACCGGCGGCGTCAATATTTCGGGGGATGACCGGAACGTTGGGGCCAGGTGCCAGGTCCCGCGCTCCCGCCACCAGAGGATTTCTCAGAGCATTGGCGGTCCGCGCATTACCCGCGATCCACTCGGCCGACCAGTCGGGCTCGCCGTCACGAACCGGTACGCTTCCCTCCGGCGTGTTGCGGGGGACATTCGCCGTCTCGTAGGGACGGATGTAGCGCGCGTGCTCCATGTGGTCGAACCAGGGAATGATCCGCCACAGGTCATCGGGAGACGGCAGCCGGTAGTAGTACCAGTCGCAGCCGCCGGTGAGGAGTGCCAGCAGCGCGAGCACTACTCGGAAACGCCCCGAGCGCGGCGTGCCGTCGTCACCCCGCTTCATGCCGCACCTCCACCGCACCCGCCGAGCGAAGCAGGTTCTCAACCGGGCCGGTGGGGTCCGAGCCGGCCGGAACAAAGATCCCGATCTGATCGTCACTGAACCTGGGGTCGTAGGCCACTCCCCTCTTACCCAGGAGCACCGAGAACAATCCCACAGCCGCAACCGTGCTCAGCGCGCCGAGCAGAATGGTGAGCTCGAACGCGATCACCACGTATGGCGGGATCGAGGCAATCGGCTTACCGCCGACAAGGACCGGCCAGTCGTAGGACATCCAGATCGTCATCCCGAACCCGGCGGCGCACCCGGTCAGTCCGCCGATGAGCGTAAACAGCCGAACCGGGCTGACCTTGTGGTTGAGCGCTTCCTCCAGCTCGTGATTAGGCGCGGCGCTGTAGACCACCAGGTTTCGATGACCCCGCGCGCGGAGAGCCCTGATGGCATCGACTGCCGCGTCGATATGGACGAACGACGCCAGGATTCCCGGCATGCGGCGCGCCCGCTTGAGCAGCGGCATCAGTGGCGCCCTCCGCGACGCCGAGGCATCGGGATCATCTCCTTGATCTCCTGAATGGCAACTATCGGGAAATTCTTGGCGAACAGGAGGAACCACATTCCGAACCAGCCGAACGATCCCGCCAGGATTCCCCAGTCGGCCCAGGTGGGATTCATCTGTCCCCAGGCCCAGGGGACGTAATCATTGGCCAGGGAGGAGACGATGATCACGTAACGCTCGAACCACATCCCGATGTTTATGAAGATCGAGATCACGAACAGCGAGGTGATGTTGGTCCGGATCTTCCGGAACCAGAGCAGCTGGGATACGAAGGCGTTACAGATGATCATGGTCCAGCCGGCCCACCAGTTCGGTCCGAACGCGCGCCGGAAAAACGTGGTCTGCTCGAACATGTTGCCGCTGTACCAGGCGATGAAATACTCCATCGCGTACGCGTACAGGAGAATCGAGCCGGTCAGCAGCGTGAGTTTGGCGAGATTGTCGAAATGGTACTCCGTAATCAGATGCTCAATGCGGAGTGCCCGACGGAGCGGGATGATGAGCGTGAGCACCATCCCGATGCCGGAGTAGATCGCTCCGGCAACGAAGTAGGGCGCGAAGATGGTTCCGTGCCAGCCCGGGACGATGCTGGACGCGAAGTCCCAGGACACCACGGAGTGCACCGAGAGCACCAGCGGGGTCGCGAGCGCCGCCAGGTAGAGATAGGCCCGGGAATAGTGGCGCCACTGGTTGTCGGTGCCGCGCCACCCGGCCGCCGTCCAGGTATAAATGGTCTTCCGCCAGCCAGTCACCTTGTCGCGCACCGCCGCCAAGTCGGGCAGCAACCCGAATACCAGGAAGGTCGTGGAGACGGTGAGGTAGGTCGAGATGGCGAATACGTCCCAGATCAGCGGCGACTTGAAGTTCGGCCAGAGATACCGCTGGTTGGGATACGGCAGCAGCCAGTAGAAGATCCACTGGCGGCCGATGTGAATGATCGGGAACAAGCCGGCGGTCATG
>DASPKB010000071.1:0-6831 GCA_035628315.1 Gemmatimonadales bacterium
CCGAGCGCCCTCAGCCGGTCACGTGCCAGGGCCGCTTCGTCCGATTGGGGATACCGCTGCACCACACGCTGGTACGATTCCCTGGCCTTGCGGATTTCTTTCCTGCGCTCGGCAATCAGCCCCAGGTTGTAGAGCGCCGAACCGGCGCGGGAGGAGGTCGGATACTTCTGAACGACCTGCTCGTAATATGCTGTTGCGGAATCCGGATTTTCGGCCGCAAAGCTCTGCCCGATGAAATACAATGCGTCACCCGCTCGCTCGCTGTTGGGATGCACACGAAGCATCTCGCGCAGCCCCAGCCGTGCGGTGGACGTGCTGCCCCGGCGTAGTTGTGCCAGGGATGCTTCGTACATCTGGTCTGCCGAGGCGGCGGAGCTGGTCCCGGTGCGGCCGGTGTCCCCCGGAGCAGCGGTAGCGATCTGCTCACCCCGCGCTTCCAACTGGGTGCGGAGCTCGCTGAGCCGCTGCTGGCTCTGTCCGGTCAGCTCCTGCAACTGCACCAGCTGCTGCTGAATGTTGTACAAATCGCTGGCGAGGTCGCCCCGGAGCTGCCCTACCGCTCTCCGGCTGGTGTTGAGCGAGTCCATTATGCGCTGCTGCACCCGAATCAGCTCGGTGAGCTGCGCCGCCCGGGCCGAATCACGCCGGGAAGTCTCGGCCTTGAAGAGCGCGATGTCGTCCTGGACTCGCTGGAGATCTCCCTTAGTGACACAGCCGGCCAGACCGGCGGTCAGACCGGCTCCCAACCAGACCCGCAGCGCCCACGAACCCGTCACTGGGGTGCGACGAGGTTGTCGCCCCCGCCGGTGACCTCGAACTCATCGCGGCGGTTCTGGGCGTATGCGGTTTCGTCGCTTCCGGGATTGAGCGGACGCTCCTCGCCGTATGACACGACTTCGATGCGAGAGCCGTCTATGCCCTTGTTCTCCAGGTAGCGCTTTGCGGCGGCTGCGCGCCGGTTGCCGAGCGCCAGGTTGTATTCATCGGATCCACGCTCATCTGCATGACCCGAGATGCGGAGCCTGACACCCGGATTGGCGGCCAGAATGGCCGCTTTGCGGTCCAGCGTCTCCTGATCGGCCTGGCGCACGACCGCCTGATCGTAGTCGAAGTTGATCATGGCCGACAGATCCGTAGCGAGGGTGCGGGCGCGCTCGGCGGCTTCTCTGGCCAACCGCTCGCGCTCCAGGCGCTCCCGCTCGGCGCTGTCGTCCACCGGCTCAGGCGCCGGCGTCGAGGCGGGAGCGGGGGTCGGTTCAGGCGCAGGCTCCTCCGGAGCCGACCTTCCCCCGCAGGCAACGGCGAATGCGGCGGCGGTCAAGAGCATCAGCAGAGACGGTGCACGCATCATCACTCCGAGATCATGGGTTGGGAACGGGAGTGGTGCGCCCGAGACGGCGCGACCACGCGGGAAGCCGGGCGGAACCTGGTGTGCCCAGTTGCCGAACCCGGCCGGTTTCAATATCGACGATCCAGATCTGGCGTCGGCCACTGCGGTCGGAGATGAACGCAACGTGCCGGCCGTCTGGGGCCCAGGTTGGGTCTTCGTTCCGGCCTGACGAGGTGAGCTGCCGGACTCGGCGGGCTCCGACGTCGACCAGGAAGATTTGGGGGCTACCGGAGACCTCACGATGAAATACAACGCTGGCCCCGTCGGGCGACCAGTCGGGAGCGTTGGTGCTCCCTGTGACGCCGTAGTCGAACGGCGCCAGCAGCTCCTGATCAGTCCCATCCGCAGCCATCACGTAGAGCTGGGGCGGTCCCGCCCGCGTCGAAATGAACGCGATGCGGCGCCCGTCTGGTGAAAACGTTGGGCTTAAGTTGTCCGCGAAGCGTCCCACGGTCAAGCGTTGTGCGCAGCAACGTTGGATGATGTTCGCCGTGTAGATGTCGGTACCCCGCTCATCGGAGTGCGCGTACGCAAGGGTGCGGCCGTCCGGTGAAAAGGCTGGGGTAATGTTGAGCCCGGTCCCGGAGCCCGGCACAATGAAACCGGCGCCCCCGGCGGCCGGCTGCACCAATATGCCTCCCCGACCCTCCCCGAGCTGTGTGAAAGCCACTCGCTGCCCATCGGGAGACCATGCCGGGGAGAGGGCAGTCTGGCCCGCGGGGCTCAAAGGAGTCAGGTCGTGCCCATCGCTGTCCACCCGGTAGACCCGTCCCCCCGAGACAAAGAGCAGCCGGCTGGCTGCCGCTCCCGGACTCCCGCTGGCCCAGCGCGCCACCTCGTCGGAGAGCCGATGGACCTCCTGCCGGAAATCCGGCGATGCAGTCGAGGGGAGGCTCACGGCGCGCTGGCTATGCACCCGTCCTTCCGACAGATCGTGCAGCCGAGCCGTGACGCCGTTGGGTGCCGACAGGATCTCCACGGCAAACTGAGCACCCAGCGATTTGTAGAGCTCATAGTTCACCCCGCCGCCCATCTCGGCGGACCCTCGGTTGGTGCCGGTGCTCGCCGGAATATCAGCCACGGTAATCATCTCGAATCGATCGGTATAATCCAGATCGCGTCGGACGATGGCGCGAACGGAATCGACGCCGATGCCGGGCACCACCACCAGACCGGGTCGCATGCCCGGGCTGTAGTCCACCCCGATGCGCACCCCTTGATCTACCCGTGCGGTATCCTGAGCCAGCAGGGTGCCCGCGACTGGCACCGCGGCAAGGAGAAGAAACAGAGTTTTCATCATTGCGTGGGCTTGAAGTAGAAGCTCACCGGCAGCACGTCTGATTCCCAGCCCTCGGGAAGAGGACCAAACGCGCGAGTATTGCCCGCGGCCTCGATTGCTCCCTGAGCGTTGAGGTCGAAGGCAAAGCTGCCGGAGCGAGTGACAAAGCGGATGTCGCGCACTGAGCCGTCTCGCAGAACCAGAAAGCTGATCTCCGCAAAGTTCCGCTGCTTGGCCGACCCCCGGTCCCAGCGCTGGTAGACCTGGGTCACAATGTTCCGCAGATACTCTGGAAAGGGAAACGCGAGCCCGGGGGTCTTGATAGTGGCTACATCGGTACCGGTGCTCGGCGTTTCGCCCTCCGCGGGCGTAGCTGGGGCCGCCGTCTTCGGGGGCGGCTCCTTGCTTACCTCGGTCGGCGGGGCCGGCGGCTTGGGCTTCGGTGGCGTCGGCGCCTTGGGGGGTGGCTTCGGCGGAGGAGGCTTGACCGGCGCAGGCTTCTCTTCGGGCGGAGGCGTGGGCAGGGCTTCCCGGGCGAGCCGCTTCTGCGTTGGTGCCGGAGCGGCGACGAGGTCTACCGCATATGTCGGGGGTGCGGCCTTGCTGGGCTTTACCGTGGTGAAAAGGAAGCCGGCCACGGCTGCATGCACCAGAATCGTCCCGACCGCGCCCGCCGCCCGACCTGGCGGCTCGCGCTCGGACCTCCGTGCCTTCACTGCGATTCTTCCTCGGCGGCTACGAGTCCTACATTCGGGACACCAGCAGTGCGAATGACGGCAAGAACTCGGATGACCTCTCCGTAGGGCACCCGCCTGTCCCCCTGGAGATACACGCCACTAGGCTTGCGCGAGGCAACCAAAGATTTGAAGGTTACGCGAAAATCAGTATAGGACACGGGTGTCTGATCGATGAAAATTCGGCCATCTCGATTCACCGTTACGACCATCCCCTCCTTCGGAGAGAGAGGCCGCGCCTCCGCACGAGGGAGCTCCACATCCACACCCCCTTGCATCATTGGTGCCGTAATCATGAACGTTATCAGCATCACTAGCATCACGTCCACCAATGCAGTCACATTGACATCCGCCATCAGCGGTAGCTCGCCCCGCTGACTGCCCAGACCTCCCCCCAGACTAGCCGCCATTAGACCAGCCCTTCCCGGGCCATCGTGCCGATGAGCTCGTTGGCAAAGCCCTCGAGCTCGCCGGCAAACAGCCGCACACGATTTACATAGATGTTGTAAGCGATGACCGCCGGAATCGCCGCGAGCAGACCTCCGGCGGTTGCCACCAGTGCTTCAGCCACGCCTGGTGCTACGGCCGAGAGGTTTCCCGATCCCTTAGACGCAATGCCTATGAAGGCACTCATGATGCCGAAGACGGTCCCGGTTAGTCCAAGAAGTGGGCTGACCGACCCAATGGTGGCGAGCCACGGGATATAGTGGCCCAGCAAATCCCGCTCGGCCGCGACTTCCTTGCCCAGGACCATTTTCAGCGCCTCGAGCTGGGTCATGGTGAGAGAGCTGCGGTCGGCGCCTCGCTCATCACGGAGAGCCCCGGGCCGGAGCTCCGAGTAGAAAGTGACGGCTTCACGAAACAGGCGGTTGTACGGCGAGGGCGGCAGTTTCATCACCGAGTGGTAGGCATCCTTGAGCCGCGTGGTACGCTCCATCTCGGTGAAGAAGCGATCAGCCTGGCGGTTCAGCTTGCGGAACTGCCACCACTTCAGAATGATGATGAACCAGGACACCAGGGAAAAAATCCCGGTGATCAGCAGAACAATCCTCGTCTCCGGGCTGGCCGAGAGTATCAGCTCGAGAGAAGATTGGGGTACGGCTCCCCCCGCTTGCTGGATCACCGTGCCTCCGCTTTGAACCAGTCCACCAGCTCGCGTAGGCCGTCATCAAACACGTACTCAGGCGCCCAGCCGAGTACTCTCTTGGCCTTGCTCACATCCAGCGCACTCCTGAAGAGCTCCCCCGCGCGAGCCGGGGCGAACTCCAGCTGGGGCTTCTGGCCCATGACCTCGCCCACGGACTGCGCCAGCTCCAGGACGCTCCGCTGCCGTGAGGTCGCGATGTTGAATGCAGGTCCATCGAGCTCGGTCGCAGGAGGGATAGCGGCCTTGCTGGCCAGCACATTGGCTCGGGCTACATCCTTTACAAAGACATAGTCGCGAGTTTGCCGTCCGTCGCCAAAAACCGTGAGCGGCTCCCGTCCGAGCAGACGGCTGACGAAAATGGAGACCACACCGGCTTCCGATTTCGGGTCCTGCCGCGGTCCGAAAACGTTGGCGTATCGCATCGCTATGCCCTCGAACCCTCTCAGCGCAGCCAAAGCGCGAAGGTAGTACTCGCCCGCGAGCTTGCTGACGCCATAGGGGGAAACGGGCAGTTTGGGTGCCGTTTCGGGTGTAGGAATGACGTCGGGATCACCGTACACCACCCCGCCGCTGCTCGCAAAAATGAACCGGCGGACGCCACCTTCTCCGGCTCCTTCCAGCAGGTTGACCAAGCCGACCACGTTGATCTCGCTGTCAAAGGCCGGCCGGTCGACCGAAACGCGCACGTCGATCTGAGCCGCATGGTGGTTCACCACTTCGAACCGCCCAGTTGCCAACGTCTGCCGCGCCTCCGGCGAACGAATGTCGGCCCGAACAAAGCGGGCGCCCTTCGGAACATTTTTCTCGTGACCGCGCGACAAGTCGTCGAGCACGACGACCTCCCAACCCTCGCGGAGATACGCTTCGGCAATATGAGATCCAATGAATCCGGCGCCTCCGGTGACCAACACTCTCCCACTCATGTGCTGCTCGGCATGCAAAATCTCCAGCTGTCGTCGAGGGTGGGCCATCTCCTGGCGACCCGCAATATAGAAGCGCGTGAGGTGGAAGGAACCGGGCAGCTATGTATGTAGCAGCTACCAAGCAGGTGAGCGGTAAGCAGGTGCGCAACACAAACGGCCGAGCCTCATACGAGACCCGGCCGTGAGAACTGCTAAATCATCCTACTCTCTTACCTGCTTGCCCGGGGTTATTGCGGCAGTTTGGCCACCTGCATCACATCGGTACCAGGCGGAATGTCAGGCGAAATTACGTTCAGCACGATGCCAGTGGCCGTGCGGTCACGCACGTGAACGATCTGCATGGTAGCCATGAGCTCGTTGACCCGAATCATGCCGTCCGATGCGCGCTCGGGGCGACGACGGACCTCGAAAAGATCGCCTGGTGCGACGCCATCTTCCCGACCCTTGTTGATGAAGACCACCATCTGGGGCTCCTTCAACTCCTGCCGTCCGAGACCACCGATAAGAGAGCCCCGCACGCCATCGGAGACGGGGACAGCACGGCTCCCAATGGACGAGGTGAAGCTCTCCAGCGGCAAGGTGCGCTGACCGTTGCGGATTGGCCCATAGGTCGCGACGATGTTCGCGATGTAGTGGCCCTCTGCCGCTTCCGTGATCTGCGCGATGCCGGTGGGAATGACCACATGACCGTAGGGCTCGAGCTCCTTGCCCAGCTGCAGGAGCAACAGGCTATCACCCACCTGGTACGTGGCCCCGTCCGGCGCCTCGAGTGAGATGGTAGAGAAGGGCAGCGCGTTGGCCCGGGCATTGACCGCTTTGATTTGCTGCGGCGTCACCGGACCCACGACACGGCCATAGGGTAACCGCTGGTTCTCGGTCAGGAACCCGGACGAATAGAATTCACTGCGGCGCAACGCCCGATACGGCTGGTGAGTGTAGGCCCTGAGGACTTCGGATACCGGCCGCGCTTTGCGCTCGGGGAACAACAGCCCACGCTCACCTTCCTCACTCTCCGCCATGGAGGGCTGCTGCGGGCCCCGAGCCACTGCATCGGTTGAATCGGCCGCAGGATGGACACTGTCAGATACCGCAATGGTGGTGGAGTCCGACGGAATTGGAGTGTCCATGGTGGGCACCGACGCTACGTTGTCCCACCCGCCGATGCGGAGGATCTCACCGGGATAGATCCAATGGGGATCTTCCACGACATCGGTGTTCAGCCGATAAATTCCGGGCCAGAGGAATGGGTCCTGCATGTAGTGCGCGGCCAAGTCCCAGAGCGTATCACCCTACTTAACCGTGTGGGTACGCCTTACCGAATCCTGGGGTGCTTTGGGTGCCGAGACTGTTTCAAGCGG
>DASPKB010000072.1:0-2943 GCA_035628315.1 Gemmatimonadales bacterium
GGCCTGCCCGTTGCGGATGATGGCAACCACCACCAGGCCGGCATCGGGTAAAAGCTTCTGCAGGTCTCGAAGCGGGTGACCTAAAAGCGAGCAGGAACCGGTGTTGCAGTGGATACCGAGGAGTTGAACCCTCCCCCCGGCGAGAGGAACCGTATCGAAGGCTCCTGGGGTGCGAAGGCGGCGTTCAATGCCACGGGCGACCTCAATCTCCGGTGAGATGATGACATCAATGGGCAACTGGTCCTGGCCGTAGAGCCCGCGCCGGGTGTGCTCCAGATACCCGGTGTGGCGGAGGCGAGCGATGCGGCGGCGAACATTAAAGAGCGAGTATGCCACCTGACAGGCCACCATGTTGACCTCATCAGAATGGGTCACCGCAATGAGCATATCGGCGTCCTGAGCGCCCGCCCGCTCCAGCACCTCGGGATGCGAGGCATGCCCAACCATGCCGCGCACATCATAGCTCTCGTCAATGCGCCGTGCCTGCTCGGGGGCGACGTCGATGACCGTGACGTCGATGCCCTCTGTAGCAAGATGCCGGGCAATGGCCGAGCCAACCTGTCCGGCTCCGCACACGATCACCCGCATTGACGTGCCGCCTCCCTGGCCTAGGACAACAGAAACTCCAACGCCCCTAGGTTCAGAGCAACGAAAGGGAATGGGAACCAGTTCCTTAGAGGGAACTTTGAAGCAGGCTCGTACCCTGCAGGATCAGAATGGGCCACGGCCCAAAAGCGCCGCAGTTATTGTGGCCACCGTCCCTGCTCCAAGGCTTAGAAACAATGAGAGCACGGGAGCATCAGGTAGAACGGTCGAGTGCAGTAGGGCCCCGCCCGCCACCACGATAGTGGCTCCAAGGCAGGAGTAGGTGGATTGATGGCGGTCCTGCACGGAGGCTCCTAATGTGATGTCTACGCTCCCTCGGTGCTGACCTGGCCCTCCAACTCGGGAGTCGGAGGCCGCGAATGGCCCGGCAACGAAGGCGATGTGGCGGTGGCCGAGGGCGGCCATCTGCTCGAAGAGCGCCTGGACCGCGCCGCAATTGTCGACCGCCACCGCGACCCGACACCCGCCCGGGTCATTGTGGAGCAGAACGGCGGGTACCCCGGACGCCTCGGCGAGGCCAAGGCCAGCGCTCATGGCGGAATCGCACACGGCGCGCGCGAGGCCGACGTGAACCGGACGTCCGTTGGCGGTGCCGATCGGAGGCGATGGCGAACGCTTTCGTAGTGCTGTTAATCCTCCCCCCACATCCGGATAAGATTGCCGATGGTCTTGTCCAAGAGGAGCGAAGAGTCGCCCGGACCCAAACCGTTCCGGACCCGCTCCAGGTCGAAGAGGATCTCACGGTGGTCGGACCTGCGAAGCAAGCTCTGCATCCAGCCGACGCACGCTATACGGACGCCGCTTGTCACCGGCGTTACGCTATGGAGTTGACCGGTCTGGTAGAGGATCGCCGAACCCGCCTGGGGCCGATATTCTCGGTCTCCGGCGAGATCCCGGAGCAGGAGCGCCCCACCCTCGTAGGTCGTCAGGTCGGACAAAAACAGCGTGAAGCTGATGTCTGTCCGCAGCGGCCAGCCGCGCTCGTCGTACATAACCGCGTTGTCCGCATGAATCCCATATTGTTGACCCGGGTGGTAACGGGAGAACATCAGGCCCGACCAGCGAACAGGCCGAACTAGGCTTCTGACGATCGGATGGGTCTCGAGAGCAAGGCGTACCCTGCGGCTTAACGCCATCACTCCCGGGTCGTCGCCTCGGGCCTGCTCGTTGCTCTTTACGCGCTCGGCGGCTGCTCCCGCTGTGGCCTTTCCATCACGGAAAGGGGCAGCCGCCAGCTCTGCACGGATCGCTAGTACCTCCTGCGGATTAAGCACGTCGGTCAGAACGATCAACGCTGTACCTCCTTGCTTCACGCCACCCAGCCAGACCTCAGCCTCGACCCGATGGAGAGACTTCCGGAAAGTTCGCCCTACTTGTCGCCGAGGCAGCCTGCTCCCAAGTTCCAGACGGAGTCCGATATGGTTGCAGCGACCGACTCAGCGGGGTCGGCGATGTTGGACCGGTCGCATACAAGTGGCCAAGCCCCGCGATCGTCGCCCAAGCATCAGAAAGGACGAAGCGATGCCGTTGCTTTTATGCCCCAACGATAACAGCTCCATGCAAACGGTGGACCGCGCTGGTGTGCAATTTGACATGTGCCCCACCTGCCGCGGCGTTTGGCTTGACCGGGGCGAGCTTGAGAAGCTGATGGCCGCCAGCGCTCAAGACTCCGCGCCTCCCTCCAACCAAGGAGGCCAATTCGGGATCCCGCAGCCGCAGGCCTGGGGCACCAGCTTCGGGGGACGGGGAGAGCACGGCGAGCGTGGCGAGTATGGTGAGCGCGGGGAGTACGGTCACGGCCACGGCGGTTACCGAAAGAAGCGTAGCATCTTTGACATCTTCGACTGATGGCGCTCTTGTTCGTAGAGAGCCGAGATCCAGAAGTCAGCCGCGGCGTAGCAGACAGATATGAGCGGAGGTGCGACGGGCCGAGTGCCCGTGCAACTCACGCCCTGTGAGATGAATCTAGGCTCTGGGTTTTGGGGCAAGTCTGGTCCCTTCCGGCCAGATTCCGCCCATGTCAGTCTAACTAGGCCAATTTGCTCGCTGCTCGAAACCGGACATCGCAGCCCGAGTGCCAGGGCAGCAGCGCGGGCCTGGATCGATGCTCAGCGGAGCACGGCATCTTTACGAGCTGGGTGGGATCGACTGCGCCGGGAGCAACGTTAAGAGGAGCCGCCACGTCAAGCCAAGGCGCCGCAGCAGCTGCTCGCGCCCGGCTTTGGAGACCCCGCGCCCATGCACATCCTGCTGCCGACGGCCGCCTTGTCGATTGCTCTCACCGGGGCGGCCCTCGCCCAGCAAAGCGGCCCGATCACCATCGCAGAGATCAGGGCA
>DASPKB010000073.1:0-5236 GCA_035628315.1 Gemmatimonadales bacterium
CGTACGGTGACCGTCACGTCATCGCAGCCGCAGCCGCAGCCGAGGCAGGTGACATGCTCCACCACTCTTCCCCCGGTCACGCGGCGGTCCACTGGTCAGCTGGAGTGACGGCCCGGTATACCAGGCCCGCTCTCTTCCATATCAACCTGCGGCAAGCGTCGGGATTCCGGGCCGCCGCAAATACCGTACAGATCGGACGGCCCTGGCTGATGTGCTCGCCTCCGTGGGGGACGTCGGCCATCCAGGGCCGGCGAAATTTCTGGCTGCTGGGAATCCGGGTATGGTTCCGGGCGAAGACGATTCCCTTGCCATGCAGCACGTTTGAGTTGGGCTCAGGAGTGGATGGCAGCAGGCCGACGCAGGCATCGGCATGAATCCGGAACATAGAGATGCCGTACGCGCGCTCGATCAGCTCCATGGACGCAGAGAAGCGAGGATTTACCTCGAGTGGATAGGGAATACCTCGGCGAGCTATGAAGTCGATGCCGTTAACCCCGAGCAGCCCAAACTCGCGGGTGATAACCTCCGCCAGCAGGCCGGCACGGTCCAGGAGCTCACCCTGTTGCGGAAAGAGCTTGCTCCGCGGGCCGCCCAGAATACTGCCACAGTAGCGGTAGCCGCCGGCTCCGAGCCGTGCATCTCCGACCAGCTGCCGGGAAAATCCCAACACCACAGCAGACCTTCCATCTGCAACGAAGGATACGGAGCCGGGAATACCTGAAACGTGCTGCTGGAGATACATGCTGCGGGGAAGCGGCCGGCCTGGTGTCCAGCGCGTAACTCCATGCCCACCGCCCGAGCGCCGGGGTTTCATCACCCACTGCCCACGGGTGGCCGCTTGGCCAGGCGCCCTGCTTCGGGTCTCTGGTACCGGCACGCCACACCGGCGGAGCACCTGGGTCAACTGAAAGGGATTTCGGACCTGACACAGCACGCTGGCGGGGTTACCCAGAAGCCGCCGACCCCGGGACAGCCGCGCGACCGCTGCCGGGTAGTTCTCGAAGTTGGATGTGTAGGCTGCGAGCTCGGCGGGCACTCGATCAGCTTCCCTCGCCGCCTGCGGGGGGCCATATCGCATGTGCTGCTTAGCGGGCCGGGCAAGGATGACTTCGGCCGCTTCCCGGAGATCGAGGTCGCCAAAGGCGTCGATTGCAGTGACCCGATAACCTGCTCTTGCCGCAGACACAGCAAGCGCCCGGGTGGTCACGCCGGCGACTAGCAGGTGGCGCAGTTTGCTATCCACCGATCAGACCCAGCCTCTGCTTGCCGGCTTCCGGCGATATGAAGCCGAGGTGATCGAGTACTGTGCCCCCTGCCTGAGCCAATCCGGCGGTCATAACCAGCTCGGTATGTTGACCTCCGGCCAGACCGTCTGCTACGAGCGCCGCGCCCTGTGCTCCCTGCTTGGCTACATCGGTGAATCCGCGGAGCAGCCGAACCGTGCCGATATCGGCCAGCTCGATGGAGAGGTACTCGATGATCTGCGGCTGGGCAGCGTTGCGACCCGACACCAGGATGTCACCAGCCGATGGCGCAGAGCCACGCAGCTGGCGCACGGCCTTGGCGGCGCCCTCCACGTAGGCTTTCTCCGCCATCGATTGTCGCGCCCGGTCCTGCTCGACAAAGGTGATCACACCACCCTGGAAGAGGCTCGCCTTGGTAACGTGCTCCGCCAGAAAGGCGACTTCCCCGTCCAGGGCGCCGGCGGCCTGCCATCCAAGTGGGCCGCTGGTTCCGCCGATGCCATCCACGATTCTGCCCTGCTCGATTGCCAGACCCGCGGTGAAGGCGCCGCCGAGCTCCAGCAGGATGAAGGAAACCTGCTCGGGCCGGCAGCTCTGCCGCCTGCACTCCTCGTGGATCCCCAGGATCGCGGCGCACACCTTGTCGGCGGTTCCCATGTCGATCCGGTTGAGCTTGCGGTGCTGGGGGACCGACGGGAGGTGAATGACTCCGGGGGTGTATACCACAGCCAAGCCCGATCCATTCAGCTGGCGAACTAGACTCCGCAGCCCTTCGATGCCCCCCGGCTCACCGGGCGGAGCCAGGAAGGCCAGCCGCAGATGGTCCTCGGTCAGAGCTCCGGAGCGAATCAGTGGAAGGCCATACCCCGACGGTCCTGCGATCAGCTCCGGAACACCCGAGCTGGTGAGAAGCTCCAGAAAGCCTTCGGGGTTCGCCAACGCCTCCGCGGTGGGCCAACTCTCGTCCAGGTAGAGTTGGCCGTCCATGAGCCCGCACACATCGATACTCACCGTCCCCGGGTCCACACCGACGACACGGGTCATCTGGTCACTTCTTCTTCGCGAGCTCTTTCTTCGCGGCCGGCTCTTTTCGCTGGGCTGAAGGCTTGGTAGTCACCAGCTCTCGAGCAATGTCGGCGATGGCTTCAGCGTCGAGCACCAGATCGTTACGGGTGAACAGCCGCGCCACACAGGCCTTGTGCAGCTTGGTCTTGAAGTTCCCCACTCCAAATGCCCCGAACGCAACTACGCCTTCACGGCGTTGGCCTGCGTCATTGACTTCAATCCCTTCGATGCCAAGCGGCGGTACGGCATTGAGGTCTACTGCGATCTGAAGGCTGCCTGCATTCTGCCATGCGCTTCGCGGGACCATCTGGACGCCGGCGGGACCGGAGTTGAGCAAGACGTCGACCCCCTCGAGCAGCTTGGGCAGGGTCGAAGGATCGTTGAGGGTCACCGCCTCTACCTGCACGTTGAATCGCGCGCTGACGAATTGGCGTGCCTTCTCTCCCTGCTCCGGCTTGCGGGAAGTGATGGTCACGTCCGCGCCGTCACGGGCAAGGAGGCCGGCGGCGCGTTGCCCCACGGGACCAGTGCCCGCGAGAATCAGCACCTTCTTGCCGGCAAGATCGCCAATCGTCTCCTCGATCTTTACCACAGCCGCGACCGCCGTTGTGTTGGAGCCGTTGGAGTCCAGCATGATGGAGACGGAGAACGGCGCGAACAGGGCATCCTGCGCCATGGCGAGCAACTGCTCGCCGGCCGACATGTTGTTGCCGCCGATCCAGACGGCGGTGTTATGCAGGTCCTTGGGACCCCGAGTGAAGATGCAGCCATGGATGAGATCCCGGACGTCACCTTCGGTTACCCCGCCGTAACTCATGACGACCTCGGCACCGGCATCATAGGCCACGACCTGGTCGAACACGCTCGGCAGCCGGGAGCTGTCGAGCTGAAGCAAAAGCTTGCGCATCGGAACCCACGTCTCCTCTACGATTGTCTCTAAAAGACGAGGGGCCGCCCCAGCAGCGGGCCGCCCCTCGTGGAACCTCGATTCAGCGGGACTGTACGATCAGCCTTCTGCACCGCTGGCGAACGGGTGCCGCGCCGCCTTGTAGCGCTGTAGCACCTCGTCGATCGTCGGCTTGCCCTGCAGCGCCCGTTGGATCGATTCCTTGGTAGCCTGATAATTGTAGTCGTAGATCTTCTTGTCGCTCTCCGCCTGCCAGTGGATGAAAACCCCCACCAGGATGCAAAGATCGTTGGCCCGTCCCTTGTCGATAACGCCGGAAGCGACGCTGTCCATCACCGCTCGTGCGACGGCGGCCTGAGCCGGGCCGAACATCTGCACGGCCTGTTTGGCGCCCTTGATGGTCACCTTGTTGAAGAGCAGCGTGTCAGGCTTGGCGGGCAGGTTCGGCGTGACGACCGCGAGCAAGGTTGAGAACCCGTCGGAATTGTGCGAGAGAGCTTGCGTAAACGCGAGGCCCGCGGGTCCGGATTTGGAACCGATGATCAGGTCGATGTGGGCAATCTCATTGCCTTCCCCAACCAGCGATTCACCAATAAAGAATTCCCCAGCCATACCTGCCTCCATGCCCGTTTTGTTGAAGAAGGAGAAGATCCGGCGCAACATGGTTAGCTCGACGTTGGCAGAAGTGAGCTCGAATGAGGAGCTGCGCGGGGGAACGGACGATCCGACCACGCGAACCCGCAAGGCAGTAGCTCAACGCGCTGATGCCGACGAGGCCCCTAGTATGGAACTCGCTTTTGGCGGTGTCAAGTCAACTCAAATGCGGTCTATCGCGATCTTTGCGACCGCTCGCGAGATCCTCGGCAGCTTGAGTCGACGCTGCTTCGGTTTATATTCGGTATATGAGCAATGCAGCTCTCCGGAAGGCAATCGACCGTTTTCTCCGCCACCTCCGGGCGGGCGGCCGCAGCAACATGTATGGTGCAGTTCCCTACGTCATGAAGACATTCGCCCTGGATCGTCACACGGCTTTCACACTGGTGTGTGAGTGGATGGATCGGCAAGTCGAGGGAGGAACACTGGAGGGCTCACCAGCCCGGGTCAAAGGTCGAGTCCGGTAGGCAGTTCGTGTGTTCTGGGTCACGGGCAGTGCGCACTCCCTGGCGGACATTGTCCCGGGGAGGTGTCTATGTCACCTGGTTTCCGCGGCGCTCGCCGCGTGGTGTGGTTGGCCGCCACTGTCGTCCCGCTTCTCGCATCCACAGTCCAGGCCCAGTACTTCGGTCGCAACAAGGTCCAATACCAGAAGTTTGATTTTCAGGTGCTCAAGACCGAGCACTTCGACATCTACTTCTACCCGAAGGAACGCGCCGCTGCCGCCCAGGCCGCGCGGATGTCGGAGCGCTGGCTCGCCCGGTTATCCCGGGTACTCAATCATGAGTTGTCCGGCAGACAGCCGCTTATCCTCTACGCCAGCCCGGCCGAGTTCCAGCAGACCAACGCCATCGGCGGGGACATTGGAGAGGGCACCGGCGGTGTAACCGAGGCCCTGCGCCGCCGCATCGTTCTGCCCGTCGGCGGGACCCTCGCGGACCTGGATCACGTGATCGGCCACGAGCTGGTACATGCGTTCCAGTACGACATGACCGGAAGCGGTCGGGCCACCAGTCTTGGCGCCCTCCCCGGAGCGACGTCGCTGCCGCTCTGGTTCATCGAGGGCATGGCCGAGTACCTGTCGCTTGGCCCAATCCACGCACCCACAGCCATGTGGATGCGGGGTGCCATTCAGGATACCGGCAAGGACACGCTGCCGAGCTTCCGCCAGCTGGAGGACCCGCGCTACTTCCCCTACCGCTATGGACATGCCCTTCTGTCCTACGTAGCGGGGCAGTGGGGCGACCGGGCGATCGGACAGCTGCTCCGGCGAGCCGGCCGTCGCCGCGGCGTCGACCAGGCAATCCGGGAAGTCCTCGCGATTCATCCTGACACCCTGGTAGCACGGTGGCATGCGGCGATTCAT
>DASPKB010000074.1:0-2398 GCA_035628315.1 Gemmatimonadales bacterium
TGAAATTCATTGTCGAACTGTAGTGCCCGATAGGATCTGCCAACGTGAGATCGCTCACGGAGCCGGTGGGACGGCGTGAGGTAAGGTCCATGAGCCTTATGACTAACTACTACTTACCATTGGCCCCACTTGTCGCATTTCCGCTTGCCGCCCTCGCGCTGGGGTGCGGGACCGAGCCGGAATCTCAGCCGGATGTCGTCACCCCCACGGCGGATACCGTGACAGCAGCGTCGGCCGATACTTTCCGCTGGGCCTCCGCCACGCCGGAGAGCCAGGGAATGTGCGGCAGCACCCGGCAGCTCGGCTGCACCACGACGCTCGACGAGATCTGGTCCAGCATCAGCGCCCGTAAGCACAACACCAAGCGCTTTGTCGTCATCCGAAACGACAAGGTGGTCTACGACCAGGGAAGCAACGAGCCCCACTTCTCCTACTCCGCGTCCAAGGGACTGCTCGGAGCTCCTACGCTGGTGCACGCCTTGAGCAAATGCGGGGTCGGGCTCAAAGACCCGGCCGCCCGCTGGCTCGGCCACGGAGAAGCGAGCCGCTGGAACACCGAGTATCCATGGAGAGACATAACCGTCGAGCATCTCGCCACGCACACCAGTGGGATCTGCGACTACGGTAACCCGAGCACCACGTGTCGGGACGAAGGCGCCGCCGATTGGCAGCGCGCGTTCGACATCGCCAACGGCGGCGGCCCCGAGCACGTGTATCCCGAGGACGCCTTCACCATTGCACGGCTCGAGTCCGAGCAGAACACCGAGCCGGCCCTGCCGCCGGGGAGCGTCTACGAGTACAGCAACGTCGGGCACGCACTGATGAATTACGTCGTCCAGCGCGCCTGCAGCCAGGATCTCGCCGCCATCTTCGACTCCCACATCAGGCAGCCTGAGATGGCCGGCCCGGTTCGTCCGGCATTGATCCAGACGGACGAGGGGCAGCAGTTCCATCAGAGTGCCGGCACCGCGCTGTGGAACGCGCTGGACGGCGCGGCCGTGTTGCGGCTGGCGGGGAGGCTGGGCATCTGGGACAACCGGAACGTCGAGCCGGCGCGGTACTGGCATGAGGTGACCAAGGTGGAGGGGGTTGTTCCGGCGGCTGCCGCGGCGAGCCGAGGCGTGATCTTCGAGATCAATGCGGCGAACACCTGGACCCAGGCACCGGGATATCTGCGGCTTTCTCTGGAGACATTCGGCCACGGCGGGAACTACAGCACGCTCTTTCTGAACGATCCACTCAGCAGCACGATCATCGTGCGGCAGGGTGAGAACAACGCGGAAGGCGCATCCTACCTCACGCTCAACGGGTGCGCGCCGGGGTGGACCGGCAGCGCGCCGGACTGCGTCGAGGGAAGCGACTGGAGCAACAACTGGGACCTCCCGATCACGGTGCCCGGCGGAGCCCGCATCGGGACCCGCAAGATGGTGGTCGAGCCGGTCCAGCAGGCGTTCTTCTTCCCGCCGCCGTTTTGCGAGATGAAATTCGTGGGAGCTACTGCGGTAGGCCGGATTACCGACGTATACGACAGTCCACCCGATGTCACGGCAATCGAGCTGACGGCGGAGATCCGGGTAGACCCGCGCGAAGGCGAGGGCTCATCCGTTCCGGCGCGAGTGGAGTTCTACCAGGAAGGCGCCGGGACCCGACTGGTCGGTGAGGGGACTTTGGTGGCCGGCACCACCCCGGCGCAATACCAGCTCTCACTGCCCGCGGAGAGTCACGGAGCGCCAGGTGAGGTCAGAACCTACTTCGCCAACTGCGTTGCCCAATCGGTACAGGATTTCACTAAGGAGGTTCCCTCCTACTCTCGCCCCGTTCGAGTGCGGCGGATGTGATTTTCAGGGCCGCGACGAGAAATCCGCAGGAACCATAATGAATCGGTTCTCGCCGTCGGGCTCCACCCAATAGCGCTTCGCCACTCTGCCGCCTTGAAGCACATAAGCACCGTTCTTGGTGGCGACGTAGAGCCTGTCGTTCAGGTGAACCAGGTTATGGATCACTTCATCAATGGCGACCTTCCTACTGGTGCCTGATTTGAAGTCGTATCGGATGAGACCGCCGCTATAGTCCTCTCCTTCCGGGTAGCCGACCAGCCCAATCCAGGCGGTGTCCGCCTCGATCAGAATCGCCGAAACTGACCAGTCGGCCAGTCCGGGAACCCGGACGAAGCTGTACCGCGAGGTGCTGGTATCGAAGTAGCCGAGGCCGCCTACACCGGACGTACCCTCACCATCGTAGAAGATCTTACCAAACCAGATCCGGGAGCCCACGATCTGATATGGCCCAGGCTGCTCCTCGATGATGGTGCCGTCTCTCGCGTATCCATTTTCGACTCGCCTCGGCCGTGCTCGTGCAAACTCATCGTAAGTCGACTGCGGCATGGGATGCTCCCGCA
>DASPKB010000075.1:0-3183 GCA_035628315.1 Gemmatimonadales bacterium
GATGGTGGGGGGCCGCGATTTCGAGGACAGCAAGTTCAACCGCGCCACCCAGGCTCTGCGTCAGCCGGGATCGACCTTCAAGCCGATCGTCTACGCGGCCGCCGTGGAGGCGGGCTATCCTCTCTCTCATGTGATGGTGGACGACCCGCTCAGTGTGGAGCTGGATCCAGCGCAGCCGCCATGGGCTCCTCAAAACTACGATCTCGAGTTCGATGGCCCGATGACCCTGCGGAGGGCGCTCTACCTCTCACGCAACATCATCGCTATCAAGCTCGGGATGGAGGTTGGGGAGCAGGCAATCATCAGCGAAGCTGCCAAGTTCGGACTCACCACCCGAATCCCGGCCTTTCCGTCGATTCATATCGGATCTGCTGACGTCATTCCGCTCGAAATCATCGCAGCGTACACCACATTTGCGAATCTCGGGACCAGAACGGTTCCGAACGGAATCCTCAGGATTGAGGATCGGGGGGGAAAGATCGTCTGGCAACCGCCGGTTCGCACCGCAGCCGTAATGGATACGATGCATGCCTGGCTCATGACGGACGCATTGCGGGATGTTGTGCGCCATGGTACCGCAGTGGGCTCGGTGGGCTCGCGGATCAACTTTCCGGCTGGTGGCAAGACCGGAACTACCAACGACGGCAACGACGTCTGGTTCATCGGCTTTACGCCGGAAATGGTGACCGGGGTCTGGATCGGATTCGATCAACCGCAGAAGATCAAGTCCAATGCACAGGGCGGGGTGCTCGCCGCGCCGGCGTGGACTGCAATGATGCGTGAGGTATACGAGCGGAGAACGCCTCCCGCCTCCTGGCCGCGGCCGCCCGGGCTGGCCGCGCTGGATGTCGACAAGACCACTGGTTATAAAGCAACGCCGTTCTGTCCCAAGGACGTGCACTATATCGAATCGTTTATCCCGGGCACCGAGCCGGCCGCCTTCTGTCCGGTGCACTCCCCCTTCGGCTCCATGGGCGGGGTGATGGGTGGCAGCGGGCCAGAGGCGACGGCCGGCACAGGTACTTTACCGACGCCACCCGCCCCAGGTACTCCCGATCAGCGGCCCACCAGCGGAGGAACCGCGACCAGTGGTGGAACCGCTGGCGTCATGGGCGGAGCCGGCCCAACTCCCAATCAGCGCTGACGGCAGAGCACGGCGGTTAGCAGCACGCTGGCTGCTGCCGGTCCAATCCCCTCCTATCGAGCATGGCGCGGTTCTCATCGGCTCCAGCGGCCGCATCGAAGCCGTGGGCCCCGATGCATTAGTGCCGCGGCCGCAGGGAGTGCCGGTTGTCGACCTCGGTGACGCCATCGCCATTCCTGGGTTGATCAATACCCACACCCACCTGGAGCTCACCGGTCTCGAGGGGCGCATTGCCGAGCGGGAGTTTCCTGCCTGGATTCGCCGTCTCCGCGAAATCAAAGCAACCCGGAGCTTCTCGGAGTTCGCAAGCGCCGCCCGCCAGGGATTAACCGACTGCTACGCGGCAGGCGTCACTTTCATCGCCGACACCGGCGACTCCGGCGCCGTTATCCAGGCACTATCGGAGGCTGATGGGGCCGGCATTGCATACCTGGAGGTGTTCGGGCCCGATCCGTCGCAGGCCGATGAGAGCCTCGCCGGACTGCAGACTGACATCGCCCGCAACGCACATTGGGCTACCGGGAGAGTTCGGATCGGAGTGTCACCGCACGCGCCGTACACCGTGAGTGGTCCGCTCTTCAAGGCAGTAGCTGACTGGGCCAGGACTGAGCGGCTGCCCCTCGCAGTCCATCTGGCCGAGTCACCTGCCGAGGTACAGTTTCTGTTCGCCGGAACGGGTCCATTCGCCAAGACATGGCTAGGGCGGGGAATCCCGCTACCCCCATCGAAAGGGCACACGCCGGTGACCTGGCTGGCAGCCCACGGCGTCCTGAGCGACAGGTCCTTGTGCATCCATGCCGTGCAGGTTGGTCCTGAGGACATCCGGCTGCTTTCCGATCGTGGAGCGGCCGTCGCGCACTGCCCGCTGTCGAACCACATGCATGGCCACGGCAAAGCCCCGCTCGCCGCGTTTCTGGACGCCGGCCTACGGGTGGGACTGGGCACCGATTCGGTCGTGAGTGTCGGAAAACTCGACCTGCTGGCCGAGGCGCGGGCCGCCGGAGAGCTGGCCGAAGTTCCGGCTGACATGCTCCTCGAGCTATGCACGCTCGGGGGAGCGCGTGCCCTCGGATTGGATTCGGAAATTGGCAGTCTCACCGTGGGCAAGTGGGGCGATTGCACCGTGATTCGACCCAGAAGTGCCTCCGGTTCGCCCGCCAGGCGCGTGCTGGAGAGTGGACCCGGCGATGTCGTAGCTACGTACCTCGGAGGAAGGGAAGTTTACCGGGCTCCATGAAGACTCAGCGACATGCCGCAATCCTCCGGGTAGTACGCGAGCGTCGGATCGAGAGTCAGGACGATCTGCGTCAGGCGCTCGCGGACAGCGGCTTTGTCGTCACTCAGGCTACCCTTTCCCGAGACATACGCGAACTCGGTCTGGTCAAGCTGGCGGATTCGGGCCGCGGATCATACTACGCCCACCCGCATCGGGGCGCGGTTCGGCCCGAGCTGGCACAGGTGGCCCCCTCCTTGCTCGTCAGCGTGGACGGGGTGGGTCCTTTTCTTGTGCTCAAGACCGCCAGCGGATCAGCGGGCGCTGTGACCGAAGCCTTGGACCAGGCCGGCTGGTCAGAGGTCATGGGCACAATTGCGGGAGACGATACCGTGCTGGTCATTACCCGGAACCTGCGGCAACGCAACGAGGTAGCGGCCCGGATCCAGGATCTTATGGGTTAGGGCACGGCTGCGGCTCTTCGAGCCACCGGTCCCTTTTTTGCTATTGCTGTGGTAGACCAGGACGTGACCTGTACCTCAAGATACGCCGCCCATAATGGTACGACGCGGACCTGCAGGGCGGAGACTTCGGGCTGATCTCATTGGTTTCACGGAAGTTGCAGCGGCAACCCCGGAGCACCGTAGGTGTTCACCGGGGAACGACCAAAGGCCGGCTCGGGCAACCTATCCTGCCCTGATGTGCGAAGTGTTGCCTTCTCCAAGACCGGCAGGCGATTCAACGCAGCTTCAGTGAGCTGGCCGGGACGTTACCCGGCTGTTGGAAGGTGGCATCGTAATACGGACCGCACATGGATGCGGATGGC
>DASPKB010000076.1:0-7077 GCA_035628315.1 Gemmatimonadales bacterium
ACGGATCCGGGCACATCATCGGCGGTATGAACCCGGTGCATCCACTGAAGCACGGCCGGATCGAACGACTGCACTCCGAGTGACACGCGGTTCACTCCCGCCGACCGCCAGCTAGCAGCCAGGGCCGGAGTCACGTCATCAGGATTAGCCTCCAGTGTTATCTCTGCCTCCGGCGCCACAGGTCGATCACTGCGGATGCGCTCCAGGATGCGAGCTAGAGCCTCGGCCGAAATCCGAGAGGGCGTGCCCCCGCCGAAGTAGATGGTTTGTATCTCGGGTTCACTGTCCCACACCGGCTCGGCTTGCCACAGCGCCCATTCCCGAAGAACCGCATCGGCGTAGGCTTCAGATGGCACCTCTCGCCTCACCGCGATCGCAAAGTCGCAGTAGCTGCACCGGCGGGCGCAGAACGGAACGTGGAGGTAGACGTGCATGCTGAAATGTATGCGCAGCAATCAAGGCCGTCGCAGAAAAAGTCTGCCAGCACGTTGCTCGGTGATTCCGGCGATCTCCAGCCCGCAAAGAATGCTGAGCACCTCCCCGATGGGGCGGCCGCATCGCTCGGCCAACTCGTCGGGATGAACCGGCTCGGTGCTGAGGAGGAGAGCAACCTGTCGCTCGGCCGCAGATAGGGTGGCGGGCAAAGGCGCGGGTCCAGTTATGCTCAAACCGGGTTCCGGTACCTTGTAGGCCATCTCCGGGAAGTGCTGCAGCAGGTCGGCCGGCTCCAGCAGCGGCGTGGCTCCATCCCGGATCAGCCGGTTGCAACCGACCGAGGTGACGCTGGTGATGTTGCCGGGCACGGCCAATACTTCCCGTCCCTGATCCAGGGCCGTTCCCGCAGTTATGAGGGCGCCTGAGCCCTCCGCGGCCTCGATCACCACCGTCACCCGCGATAATCCACTGATCAGCCGGTTCCGCCGGGGAAAGCTTCCGGCGTTGGGCCTTTCGCCCGGAGGGAATTCACTGAGCAGCAGGCCTCCCGTTGCCACTCTCTCGTAAAGCTTGCGGTTGGCTGCCGGGTAAATCACTCCAGGTCCATTTCCCAAAACGCCAATGGTTGTGCCTCCGCTGTCGAGCGCGGCCGCATGCGCCACTGCATCGAGCCCCCGAGCCATCCCGCTCACGATGACAATGCCGGCCTCGGCGGCCGGTGCGGCGACGCGCCGGCACACCTCGGCGCCGTAGCTGGAGTGCTCGCGGCTTCCCACGATGGCGGCTGCCGGCCGGGTAAGCAGACCTGTATCGCCGAGAGCAAAGAGTACGGGGGGCGGATCCGGGATGTGACGGAGGAGCTCGGGGTAATCCGGGTCGTCCGGGATCAGGATTTTCGCTCCCAGGCGGTCGGCGGCTTCCTGGATCAGCCTTCCGGTGCCGAGCGGCGTGGACTTGATGGCGCTCGCCAAGGCGCGAGAAAACCCGGGCAAGGTGCATAGAAACTCGAACGGCGCCGAGTGGGCGCCGTTTGCTGTGGAGAAGGCAGTGAGCAGTGTCTTGAGCCGAGCCGGGCCCATTCCCGGCACCTGGGTGAGTGCCAGGTAGGCCATTCGCTCGTTGATCATCCAAAGTCCTCTTCCGGCCAGGTGGCACCGGCTTCGGCCGTGTCGCCCGACTTCGACTGCTCCACGAACTTCCAGAGGTATTCCTTGAGCTCCTCGACTCCTTCGCCACTTGCGCTGGATACCGCCATGACCCCGGCCGCCCCTTCGGTGGAGAGGGTGGGAAGCGCGGCGTTGGCAGGCAGCAGATCTCGTTTCGTGAGTACCACGATGTGGTCCTTGCCGGCAAGCGCGGCGCTGTAGGCTGCGATCTCCCGCCGAAGCCGCTCGTAGGTGCCCTGCGGATCTTCGCTGTCGAGCGGGATGAGGAACGCCAGCACCCGGGTGCGCTCCACGTGCTGGAGGAATTGCAAACCCAGGCCCTTGCCCTCGTGCGCGCCCTCGATGATGCCGGGAATGTCGGCGACCACATAGGACCGATGTCCCGAAATGCCAACCACGCCCAGGTTAGGCTCCAGGGTGGTGAACGGATAGTCGGCGATCTTGGGACGGGCAGCGGAGATGACGGAGAGCAGCGTGCTCTTCCCGGCGTTGGGCTCGCCCACCAGCCCCACGTCGGCAATCAGCTTGAGGACCAGCTCGATTTGCCGGTCTTCGCCCGTCTCGCCGGGCTCCCATTCCCTGGGCGCCTGGTGGGTGGCCGTGGCAAACCGCGCGTTGCCGCGGCCGCCTCGGCCTCCCCGCGCCACGCGGAGCGTGTCTCCCGGGTGCAGAATTTCACCGAGCGTCTCGCCGGACTGAGCGTCCCGAACAACCGTACCGGGCGGCACCGGGAGGTAGACGTCACCGGCGGAGGCTCCGGTTTGCGTCTTGCCCTTTCCGTGCTCACCCCGGTCGGCCTGCCAGACCGTGCGGTAGCGGTAATCGAGCAGCGTAGCCAGGTTCGCGTCGCCCTTGACGTAGACGCTTCCGCCCTGGCCTCCGTCTCCGCCATCGGGCCCGCCCTTGGGCTTGTACTTGAACCGGGCAAACGAGCTGGCTCCGGAGCCACCGGTGCCGGCTACGACTCTCACAACGGCGCGATCGATCAGCATCAGTCCCCCGGAGACCACCCGTCGCGAACCGTTCGCCAGAGCTCCTTGACCTTCTTCCACTGGTCGAACGAGAGCAGCGGGTTCACGATCGACAGCGCTCCCTCGATCTGGCCGAAGGTGGCGCCGGCGTTGAGCGCGCCCCGAAGGTGCGAATGCAGCTGCCGAGGAGCCTCGAGTACCGCCGTTTGGGCCACCGTGCACAGCTCTCGCCGCCGGAGATCGAGGCCCGGCCGAGCCAGGGTACGGCCGTATCCCTCGGTAACCATCCAGCTGTCGATGGCGGGGTGTAGCGCGTGGACGCTTTCCCGGAGCTTGCGGTAGTTATCGCCGTACACGGTAGCACACAGCTCCGCGCCTCGCCGGGTCCACTCATCGGCCCGGGTGTAGTCCTGATCGGGATCGCTCTCGGGCGCCGGTACCGCGCTGAACTTGCGCCAGACGGTAAACGCGACCAGCGCGCGCGGATATCCCACCATGAGAACACTCTGCAGCAGCAGCTCCTCGACCCACCCGACCGGCACCTGAGAAGAGCGAAGTGGCGCAACCCGGTCCCGCAGCTCGGGCTCGTAGCCTTGGGCGATGGCGGCGGCAAAGCGGACCAGATCTCGGGTGTGCGGATCGAGGCTATCCTGTTTCGCCATCATCTTAGCCCGGTGGGAGACAAGCTGCGGACCAATTTGCTGCGGCCGAAAGCCTGATCGTACGCCGCGATCCAACGCGCAGAAGATACTACCGGAGGGTGAAACGTGGTTTAGGTTTCGGCCCGATGCCGGCTCCAATCCGCGTTGTCCTACTCGCGACGGCTTTGGCCGGCGTCTCCGCTCCAGTACGCGCGAGCGCGCAGGGCTCCCCATACATCCGGCTGGACGACCCCCGGCTTCCTCTTCTCGAGCACCTCATCGCGCGGGGTGACGTCGAAGATCCCTCTCCGATGGTCCGCCCCTTTCGCCGCAGCGATGCCGCCCGCGTCCTCGCCGCCGCCGACACCTCCGAGAGCGCACCCAACCGAAATTTGCTCCGGAAGCTGCTCCGTGCCTATCGGGATCCGACCGGCAACCGGTGGATGGTCGACGGTCGCGCCGGGATCCAGGCCTATACCCATCCTCGGCGCGAGCTCCTCCACCCGGCGGGCGCGGACGGCATCCGTCCCTATTTCGAGCTGGCGGGAACCGCCACCCTGGGAAATCTCGTCCTGGTCACCCGGCCGACGGTCGAGCCTCGGCTGGTGGACGATCCGGACTGGCTGGGGCGGCGGGAGCTCACGGTGGCCGGACGCGTTGCCGACGCATACGTCAGCGGTCAGTTCCGCTATGCCGAGCTGTTCTACGGGCAAATGGACCGGAACTGGGGTCCGGTGGGACTTCCCGGCATTCCGCTCAGCAACTATGGCTACGAGCGGCAGGGACTCGCCTTCCAGGTTGGTACCGAGACCATCCGTCTTTCGTCCCTCGCGACCGACCTTCAGGACCAGATCGACAGCGTGGGACAAACGGTCCACCGCTACTATTTCGTGCACCGGCTGCAGGCCCGGCTCTCCCGCCGGCTGACCGTGGCTCCGTGGGAAGGGATCATAGTGGCCGGGCCCGACCGAACCTTTGAGACCCGGTATCGTAACCCGCTGTCTCTGGGCTACCTCGCCAACACGATCGGGTTCGGCGATCGCAGCAATGTCCTCCTTGGCGTCGACGTGCACTGGCGCGCCTTCGGCCGCACCACTCTTCAGGCCCAGCTCGCGCTGGACGATTTCTGGTACGATGACCGGGAGCGTAACCGCGACCGTTGGGCGCTGACCCTGAATGCCGCGGGCCCGTTCGGCCGAAGCTTCGGATGGCAGGTCTTCTACACCCAGGTTTCCAGTCTCGCGCTCCGGGCGTTCAACCCGGCCGACAATTTCACTGATGGCGGCGTGGGAGTAGGCCGAAACTTCAGTGATCAGGACCAGCTCACGGTGCGGGCGACTGTTCCGGTCCGATCCACCTGGCTGTTATCGCCCGAGCTGACCCTCCTGCGTCAGGGAGAAGGCCGCATCAACGACCCTTATCCAGTACCCGACCCGAACGGTGTCCTGAGCACACCTGCGCTTTTCATCGGGGTAGTAGAGCGGACTTATCGCGCCGCGGTGGGTCTGAGCGGCCGACAGGGGCCCCTCGATCTCGCCGCGAACGCCGGGTTTCACCGGGTGGTGAACAGCGAGCATCAGGAGGGCCGAACGGTGAACCGTTTCGAGGGGCGCCTGCAGGTAACGCTGGGGTTGGGCCGGCAGGGAGAGCTGCGGTGAAAACTTCGCCTCCGCCGCTCGCTCGGGATCGTGTCATCCAGCTCATTCAGCGGATGAAGAGCAGCCGGGTTGTGGTAGTGGGCGACATAATGCTCGACCGCTACGTTATCGGCGACACCGACCGGGTTTCACCCGAGGCCCCCGTACCGGTGGTGACGGTGTCGGAGCGCCACTCCGCGCTTGGCGGAGCGGCAAACGTCGCCGCCAACGTGGCCGCGGTTGGGGCGCACTGCCTCCTGGTCGGCGCCGTGGGTGATGATGGCGAGGGCGCCGCCATCCGGCAGGAGCTGGCGGTGGCGCGATTGGAGGACCGGTTCGTCCTCACCGTCGCCGGCCGGCCCACCACGTCCAAAACCCGAATCATTGCCCGCGGGCAGCAAATCGTCCGCATCGACGACGAAGTGGATTCGCTGCTCGCCGGGCAGGACCTCGCCCGGCTGGTAGCCGCGGCTCGCGAGGCACTGGCAGACGCCGACGCCCTGCTCCTCGAGGATTACAACAAGGGAGCGCTGGCTCCCGACCTCATCCTCGCCGTCATGGAGATCGCCCGGAGGAGGGGCATCCCCATTGTGGTCGATCCCAAGTACCGGCAGTTCTTCGAGTACGCCGGGGCCACCGTCTTCAAGCCGAACCGGAGGGAGCTGGAGTCGGCGCTCGGTGCGGCAGTGGACCTCCAGAACGGTAACGCCCTGCCCGAGGCCCTCACCCGCCTCAAGGTCGATAACCTGCTGGTCACTCTGGGACCGGAGGGCATGGTCCTGGTCACTAAGGACGGCACCCTCACCCAGATACCCAGCATCGCCCGGCAGATCTACGATGTCTCGGGAGCGGGTGACACGGTGACGGCCTGGCTGGGAACCGCTCTCGCGGCAGGAGCGTCGGTGCGCGAGGCGGCGCAGCTGGCCAACTATGCTGCTGGAGTGGAAGTCGGAAAGCCGGGAGTTGCCACGGTGTCACCAGACGAAGTGCTGGCGGCGCACGACGAACGATTCGATCAGATCGGCAAGCTGAGGCGGGGCGGATTGATCTGACTACTGGTGGGGCTCTTTCTCCTGCGGCTCGCTGTTCTCCTGCCGCTCTTCCGATCTCCTGAGAACTCGCCTGACCCCGGTTCCAAAACCCAGCCACACTCGCCAGGTCTCCTTCACGTCATCTATGTAGGCGGCCAGCCGTCCGGCGGCTTCCGCGTGCGCCGGAGCCAGCTCCACCGCGCCATACTCCTCCATCCGCGAACGCACCACCGGCTCACAATCTGCCTTGGCAATTTCTGCCAGACGCTCCTTGCTCCACGATTTGGGAGCCCGGACCCCGACCTGGTTCAGGAAGGTGAGCAGGTCCCTCCGGGTCCAGGCCTGAAGCCAGCCATCGATATCGCTGGCGGGAACCACCAGACCGCTATCGATGATGAGCCGGGAGGAATCCGCGAGGTCGATCCCGGACCGCTTGGTCTCGTTCCGACAGAGCCCGGCGAGGGGGCGGGGCGTGGAGGGATCGGCGGCCAGGTGGCGCAGCGCGTCCACGGCATGGGCCCGGGTCACTAGAGGAAGCTTGGCCAGGACGCTCAGCATCGCCTGAAAGCTGGTGTCGTGCGGAGGTATCGGAGAGCGCAGCGCATCGGGGGAGAGCGGGGCCCAGCAGGCCCAGTACTCCATGTCGCGGGCCATGTCGGCGACGAACGCGTTGCGCCGCTCGACCAGCTCCATGATCCCCGTCAAGGAAAAGCTGTGGGGCACCATCACCGCGGCCATGAAGTCGGCCGACTCGCCGGCCATGATGAAACCGGAGAAGGTCTCGTGCGCCGCGAGCAGCACCAGCGCCACCCTAAGGTCGGTGTAGCCGTCGATCGATCCACGATCCAGGTGGCGGTCGAGCGGCGTGGCCATGATCGAGTAGGCCTGGTCGAGGTACTTCCGGAGAATCTGTTCGCTGCTGCCGCTCACGTCCGGATCGGCCCGGCGAACCCGCCACAGGTACTCGCCCACGGCATCCGGCTCGCCTCGGCGCACGCGCTCGCGCAGCCAGGGGGAGAAGTCGATGCACGGTACGCAGCTCGTCGGATTGTGGGCCCGCGACAGGCAGGGGTAGTCGCGGTGCCCCCGTCCGGCAGCGTAGCTCAGCAGATCACTGGAGCTGGGATCTTCCATGGTGAGCAGCTCACCGGAGATCCGATAACCTTCAAACCTCAAGCCGACCCTCTAGTTAAGGC
>DASPKB010000077.1:0-4230 GCA_035628315.1 Gemmatimonadales bacterium
GGTGCTGGAAGGAGAGCTGAACGACAACATGCCCCTCGGCACCATCGGCATCGGTCACACCCGCTGGGCAACCCACGGCGCTCCGACTACAACCAACGCCCACCCGCACACCGATCAGTCCGGTCGCATCGCCGTCATCCACAACGGCATCATCGAGAACTCCGGATCCATCCGGAAGGCCCTGGAGCAGCGGGGGCATACCTTCAAGTCCGACACCGACACCGAGGTGCTGGCCCACCTGGTAGGTGAGTTCTATCAGGGCAACCTCGAGGACGCCGTGGCCAGCGCGCTCCGCGATGTGGAGGGCGCGTATGGGCTTGCCTTCATCTCGGCGGATGAGCCGGGCGTGATCGTCGCGGCGCGGAACGGCTCGCCATTGCTGGTTGGCGTGGGCGAGAACGAATGGTTTGTAGCCTCCGATGCCTCTCCGCTCCTGCAGCACACCCGCGCCGTGGTGTACCTGGACGATGGTGAAATGGTGGTGCTCACCCGGGAAGGTTACCGGGTGCGCAACCTCGAAACCGCCCGCATCAGCAAGCCGGTGAACCAGATCGACTGGGACCTCGCTACGGTTGAGCGCGGCGGGTATCCCCATTTCATGCTGAAGGAGATCTGCGAGCAGCCGGAGAGCCTGTGCAACACCTTGCGCGGTCACCTGCTGGAAGACGAAGGCACCTCCCGGGTCAGCGGCCTGAATCTCACTGACGAGGAGCTCCTGCAGTTCGAGCGGGTCATCATCACGGCGTGCGGCACCTCCTGGCACTCGGGAATCATCGGGGAGTACATGCTGGAGGAAATGGCCCGGCTGCCGGTCGAGGTCGAGTACGCCTCGGAGTTCCTCTACCGTAATCCAGTAGTGGACCCCAAGACGCTGGTCATCGGCATCTCGCAGTCGGGGGAGACCGCCGACACGCTGGCGGCGATCCGGGAGGCCAAACGCCGTGGAGGCCGGACCGTGGGTCTGGTCAACGTCGTCGGCAGCACCATTGCCCGCGAGGTGGACGGAGGCATTTACCTGCATGCCGGTCCGGAGATCGGTGTTGCCAGCACCAAGGCATTCACCAGCCAGGTGGCCGCCCTGGCGCTGATCACACTCCGAATCGCGCGGCTCCGGAACCTCAGCATTCTGCAGGGCCGGCAGTTCATCCAGGCGCTGAGAATGCTGCCGGAGCAGGTGTCGCAGATTCTGGAGCGCACGAGCGAGATCGAGGCCCTGGCCGACCGGTTCCTGCAGACCAGCAGGAATGCGCTCTATCTCGGGCGGGGAGTCAACTTCCCGGTTGCGCTGGAGGGCGCGCTGAAGCTGAAGGAAATCTCCTACATTCACGCCGAGGGATATCCGGCGGCGGAGATGAAGCACGGACCGATTGCTCTCATCGATGAGAACATGCCGGTGATCTTCATAGCGCCGCGCGACGCCGTGCACTCCAAGATCGTGTCCAACATCGAAGAGGTGAAGGCCCGCGGCGGCAAGGTGATCGCGCTGATCAACCAGGGCGACACCGAGATTCAGCGGCTGGCCGATGCCACCTTCACGATCCCCGAGACGCTGGACTTGCTGACACCCATTCTCACCAGCATCCCGCTTCAGCTGCTGTCGTACTACGTTGCGGTAAGCCGCGGCTGCAACGTCGACCAGCCGCGGAATCTCGCCAAATCGGTCACGGTTGAGTAAGCGCCACGGCTAAGGCGTGGCGCTCGGCTCGACTACGAGGTAGGCCACGTCGTCCTGCGCTACTTCGCGCAGCCACCGGGTCAAATCCGCAAGATCTTCGGGAGGATACACGCCCCGAGCTCCCTCGAGGACTCGGGACACGCGAAGAGTCGAACCCTCCTGCTCATAACGCGCCGTGTAGCTACCCCATTTACCTGCTGCTTCAACGTCCGGCGGCAGCTGGACCTGCCAGCCTGCCGGCAACGCCAGACTGATATCAGTCGCAGTGGTAATGGGGCCAACCACTTTGCCGGCGTCGATTGGAAAGCGGCGGGGACCTTTTGCCTCGAGAGCCGTCGCCGCATCAGCCATGCTCCGCATGCTGGTGAGCGGCAGCGCCAGGATGAACGTGCGGCCATTAGCCGTTGGCCGAGCGGCCAATCCACGCACGATTTTCAGGGAAACCCGCGGAGCCGCGGTTAGATCCCTCCCATCGAAGATCTGAAGGCTGTCGGCCTCGGCTCCGGGGTACAAACTGGTCGCGACAGACCGGGCGAAATCCTTTCGCCGCCCGGCATCCAGAGGGCCCTGGAAAAGGGCGCGAAGGCTGTACTGGCGGTTGCCCAACCCGACTTCCTCGTAGGAGGCGGTGAGGTATCCGTCGGGAGACAGGGTTCCCACCATCCGGGTGTGGTTCAGGTTCGCGCTGGCCGGCGCGACCGGCAAGGTGACCTGCTCGGAGGTCCCATCCGGGTAGACAATCAGGCCAAACTGACCCTGATCGGAATCCGGCAGCTCACCGAAAGGCACCAGCGCGGCAGTCAGATCGGTGTAGATCCGACCCTCGGGCCGCTCCACTACAGCAATGGCGTGATTGAATTGCGTGAGTGATGGCAGCGCAGGGTCCACCCGCCCGCCGCTGTTGAGCAGCACTGGATAGGCGCGGAAGCCGAGGAATCGGGCGGCAGCCACGAACAGCGTCGCCTTGTCCTTGCAGTCACCGTAACCGGTAGACACTACGTCTGCCGGGGTGCGAGGCTGATATCCCCCTAGCCCGAGCGCAATCGAGACGTAACGGATGTCCTGGGCGACCCAGCGCTGCACCGCCCTTAGGCTATCCTCCGCAGTCCTGCTTCCCTTCAGGAGGCCACGGATCTTGTGGCGAAGGCCGAGGTCCAGTCCGTACCGCTCGCGGGACAGGGTGCCGTACCAGCTGCCGATCGCTTCCCAAGTCACCGGGCCGGCCACTCCGATGCTCATGAAGACACCGGTCGAATCTGCCATGAAGTCTTCCGGTTCTACTCGAGGGATCTCCCTGGTAGCCCACACGTAGGTCCGGCGTTTACCGGCCACGACCTCGCGGCGTTTGAAGGTGAGGTTTCGCTCCACGATGCGGGGTTTCAGGTCTGAAGGATGATCCACCAGGTAGCGGGACCGGCGGGTGAAACGTCCCGTGTGAACGCTCCAGTCGGCGGTGAAATCGCCGGGCAGGAACGGCTTCAGCTCCTCCAGGGTATAGCTCCAGTCCACGATAGTTCCCGGCGTGACGCCGCTCAGGGAGTACCGCCGCACCTTGGTGTCGCTGTAGACCGGGTCGACCAGGGCAGCGGGAACATCCGCCTCCTGCACCTGGACCGGGGCTTCGCTCACCACCGTGCCGTCAGGCCGCACCACCCGAATCCAATTGACCGTGAGTACCTGATGAGCGGGAGCGTAGGAGAACTCGTGCTCGGCATAGTCCTGGACCGCATCGGCGGTGAGTATCTGGGCCACCTGCCGGTAGGTCTTGGTACCGGTGCCGTCGGACTCGAAGCGGACCACTCCATCGTCCAGGAGGAGCACGACCGAATCGTCGGGATGCAGGCGGGGATCGACTGCCAGCTGATAGATGGTATCGGACCGGACTGATGGATCGCCGGCTGGAGTAATGCGGGGCGCCTGCGCCCAGGCGGACTGGCTCACCAGCCCAAGCGCGAAAACAAACAAAACCGAACGGTGCATGTGAGCCTCAGGCGAGGCCGGCCGACCTTCCGGTCTTCGCGGTCCGCGTGTCGAGGAGAGGTGGGTTGTGTTGCAGGGAAGAAAGCAAGAGGAAGGCCAGCTTAGTCCGGCAGCAACACTTCTCCTTGAGCGCGGCGGAGGCAGTCAGGAGCAGAAAGCTGTAGCACTGCGTCGCGGCGAGTCAGCCACACACAGTGGCTTTATTGTCTCAGGTTTCCAGTGTCCAGGTAGCACCGACTTCGGTCCCGATCACCCGCCACCGCTCAGATCCGGCTGCCTGGAGAAAGCGCTGCATGGGTTCTTCGATCGGCTCCCGGCTGAGACGGAAGGTCGAGTGGTGAACGGGAAGGACATAGGTTGCCCCGAGCCGCTGAAACATGTTCCAGGCCTGTTCGGGTGACGCATGGTTGGCGATCCAGGGGTCGTACGCCCCGATGGGGAGGATTGCCAGGTCGATCCGGGTTCGCTTGCCAAGCGGGGTGAGCACGTCGGTGTAGGCCGTGTCTCCGGCGAACAGCACCGTGCGCCCGAATCTCTGAATGAGATAACCGCCATAGCCGCGGTGTCGATCGGTA
>DASPKB010000078.1:0-3930 GCA_035628315.1 Gemmatimonadales bacterium
TCCAACGGGGCGCTGCTGCTGTTTCCGACTGGTAAAGTAGTGACGCCGGACCGGACTCCGGTGTTGATCTCGCACGAGGAGCTTCCATGATCGGTCAAAGTCATCCGCGGGTGGCTCGCTCCAGACGCTCGACCACACCTAGCCGGCTCAGAATGCGGACCGCCTCGGGGCTCATATACTCGGCGCATGCCTTGTTCCGGGGAAACCGGGCTCGATCCACCGCAACTACGGTGAACCCCGCCTGACTCAGGAAAGTTGCGGCAGCGCTGCCCGCGGGGCCTGTGCCAATGATCAGGACATCGATCTGCGGAAGCAGGTCAGTCAAGCCACACCCACACGCCCCAGCCGGCCAGCAGCGCGGCTGCGGTCGCCAGAAGATTTACTCCGTCGTTCGAAAGCCACTGCCACCCCGCCCTCCGCTCCGTTCTGCATCCGCAGCGATGCACCCGGCGTTCGCTGGGCTGGTTGCACTGCACGCAGTAGAAGCGGCCCTGCCACCTGCTCCCGGCGAATGAATCCAGCACCATTCCGAGGAAACCTATCAGCGTTCCCGCCGCGAACAGTGATGAACGACCGATCACTAGCGCGCCGACACCCGCGACCAGCATGGAGCCAAACACCGCCCCCAAGGAGCCGGCCGGAGTCACTCCGCCGCTGGTTCCGGACGGGACCACGGCGCCTGAGGTCAACAGCCGGGTGGGCCCGCGGCTGTGCGCGCCGGCAGCGGTGGCCCAGGTGTCGGCTGCTGCTGCTGCCAGGCTGACGGAGATCAGCCACACCTTGTGATCAATGTCAGCGGGGATCAGCGCCGCGAGGGCGGCCGGGCCACCATTAGCGTACACCTGCCAGCCATCTCTACGGTCACCTTTGGCATCAAGGGTCCCGGAGTTCCTTGATGGTGCCAGGCGGGACACGAGATTAGTGGACACAAAAAAGGCGGCGAGGACCGCGCCGCCGCTCCAACCTGTTCCATATAGAACGCAGAAGCCGATGGTCCACGCGGCGACGACGCCTGAGCGGGACAGAGTTCCGGCATACCACGCGATCGCTGTCACACCCGCGCTGACGGCTGCGGCCAGCGGGAGTGACAACGGGATCAGTGCTCCCCCGCCTCCGCCCGAAGCAGAGCCAGAATTCGCGCGCGCAGCTTGGCGGGGCAGGTCTCCCTGGTACCCCGCCTCTCGAGCATGGTGAGAAAACTCTCCTCGAAGCGAGCCTGCTCGAAACACTCGCGGCAGCGGTCCAGGTGCAAGCGGATTTCCGCCATCAGCTCCGGGGTAAGCTCCCGTTTCAGAAAATCGTCCAGGTGAACGAGAGCCTGGGCGCAGTCTACGCCGCTCATGTCGGGCTCTCCCGCGGCTGGATGTACCCCATCTCCACTGCGTGCGAATACAGCTCCTGCTGAAGCAGCCGGCGCGCACGAAACAGACGGGATTTTACGGTTCCCACCGGGATCTGCAGCATCTCAGCGATTTCCGCATATCGCAATCCTTCTATATCACTCAAAACCAGGACCTCTCGAAATTCATCGGGCAGGGCGTCGATGGCCTCCAGGACGCGCTCATCGACGATCTGCGAAAAGAACGACCCTTCCGGATCGGCCTCCTGGATCGAGCGGTCGATGATGTGAGGCTCCACCGTCTCCAGGTCCATAGCAATGGGCTCGTGCTTGCGGCGGCGATAATCGTTAATGAAGGTGTTCCGCAGGATGGTCAGCAGCCAGCCCTTGGCGTTGGTTCCCGGCCGATACTGCTGCCAGGAACGATAGGCCTTCAGCATGGTATCCTGGACCAGATCCTCCGCCTGGCTGCCGTCCGCGGTGAGCCGAAGTGCTACGCGGTAAAGGGCATCCAGGTGGGGGAGTGCTTCGTCATCGAAGGAGCTCCCGGGGGCGACGGGTTCGGCCATTAGAGCAATGTAGGGGGGCAACCGGCTGTGGGCTATGCGTCCTTAGAGGAACCTTGCGCGCCCCGCTCTCCCGGCTATGTTCCGCGCCGAACCCGTGCCCAAGCCTACCGTTCCTGCCCTAATTCCACTCAGCCTGCTCGAGGCCATTCGAAACCTGGATACACCGGTGGAAGACGGGCTCGAGGAGCTCGCCGAGGAAATTGTCGTGCGCCGGCTGGGTCTGAGCCCCACAGTGGCGGCGCAGATTCAGCGCTACCGGCAGGCAGCCGAGCGGGGCGGCTCGGTGGAGCTGGATGAAACGATCTCGGTGCTGCGGCTGATTGGTCGCAGAGTCGACGCACCTCTCGTCTTTGCCGATGCGGGGCGTCGCGCGGCCCGCTATGCCTCCAAGGGCCGGCGCCCGTCCCGTACTATCGCGAAGCTCTCACCAGGCAGCATGGCTCAGCGTCTCGCGCTCAGGAGCACAGCCAAGCTGGCCCGCACCATTTTCGGGGGGGAGCTCCGGTCCCGGCCCGAGGATGTGGAGGTGCGCATGACAGCCCCGCTATCTATAGAAGCGCTGCCTACGGGTGAGGCCTGCGTCTTCTACGGATCCGTCTATCAGGAGCTCCTCCGGGGACTCACCGGGTTTGAAGGAGCGCTGCTCCATGAGCAGTGCCGCGCCAGGGGGGAGGAAGCCTGTGTCTGGCGCACTGCCGTTGCCGAGGTCTACGAGTGATTGATCGGACGGAGCTCAGCGAGGTTCTGGCCGAGGCGGGTGTCGACGGCTGGCTTCTCTTTTCCTTTCAGGGCCTCAACCCGGTGGCTACCCGCGTGCTCGGTGTGAGCGGCATGAACACCCGGCGGTTGTTCGTCCTGCTCCCGCGTGCCGGCGAGCCGGTAGCGGTTGCCCACAAAATTGAGCTCCAGGGACTGGAAGCGTTTCCCGGCCGGGTGATTCCCTACGCCCGCTGGACCGAGCTGCACGAGGCACTCGCATCCCTGGTGGCCGGGCGGACGCTGGCCATGGAGATCTCCCCCGGGAACGCCGTTCCCTATCTCGACCGTGTCCCGTTCGGGGTAGTGGAGTTGCTCCAGGGATTCGGGGCTCGCGTCGTCCCTTCCGGGACGCTGGTTTCCCGCTTTGCGGCTCGCTGGAGCATGGAGGAGCTGGAGGACCATCGCTTCGCCGCGGAGGTTCTGGCCGACGTGGCTCGTACCACTTTGCGGGCTGCAGTTCGGGACCGCACCGGCCGGCTGAGCGAGTCTGCGCTGCAGCGCCAGGTGATGGCCGCTGTCGAGGCTCGAGGGCTGGTGTTCGATGAGCCTCCTATCGTCGGTTTCGGCCCCAACTCCGCCATGCCGCATTACGAGCCCCGCGCCGGCAGCGATGCCATTCTAAAGGAGGGCGACCTCGTTCTCCTGGATCTCTGGGCCGGCCGGCGCCGCAATACGGTATTTGCCGATCAGACGTGGATCGGATTCGCGGGCACCCGGGTGCCACAAAGGGTGCGCGATGTGTGGCAGGCCGTCCGCGGCGCCCGGGATGCGACTATCACCGCGCTCCGGAGCGCCGCAGCCGAACGGAAACCCATCGCCGGCTATCAGGCAGACCGGGCGGCTCGAGCCGTGGTGGAGGCCGCCGGGTTCGCCGAGGCCTTCGTACACCGGACCGGTCACTCGATCGACCGCAGTCTCCACGGATCGGGGCCGCACCTCGACGACTACGAGACTCACGACGACCGCCTCCTCATGCCCGGTGTCGGCTTTTCGGTGGAGCCCGGCATCTATCTTCCCGGGGATTTCGGGATCAGGAGTGAGGTAAACGTGTATATGACGGAAAGCGGCCCTGAGGTCACTCCACGAGAGCCGCAGGTAGATCTGATTACGGCCTGAGGGCCGGACGCCAGCAGCCAGTCACCAACCCTCTTACCAACTCCACTCGGCCGAGTTATCATCGCGCGTCGACACAGGCCTGCGACATCGGTTGAGGGCCGCCGGCCGGTGGGCTCCGCTGTTTCGCACTACGGCCCCGCGTTTCAT
>DASPKB010000079.1:0-3994 GCA_035628315.1 Gemmatimonadales bacterium
TATGTAACGATCGAACGACCGTAGCGTCAAGGTGCTTGACGGCCGTCGAACCCGGACGTATTACATACCAGTTGGTATGTAAGGTGTCCGTTCCAATTCAACAGGAGGGCAGAATGGATCACACGATCGTGCACTTCGAGATCCCGGCGGACGATCCCGAGCGGGCAGTAAAGTTCTACCAGGAGTTGTTCGGCTGGGACATTCAGAAGTATGAGGGAGCTGCGGGCGGGATCGAGTACTGGATGGTGCGGACCGTTCCCACCGATGAGTCAGGGATGCCCACGCGTCCGGGCGTGAATGGCGGGCTCATGCCCCGGATGTACAAGGGCCAGGCCCCCGTGAATTACATCAATGTGGAGGACGTCGAGGAGTTCACCCGGAAGGCGGAGCGGCTCGGCGCCAAGACCATGATGCCGAAAAGTCCGGTGCCTGGCATGGGATGGTTCGCCCAGCTGAACGATCCCGAGGGAAACGTGTTTGCCATCTGGCAGACCGATCCGAACGCGGGTGCGGCCGAGGCGGTGAGCCAGGAGGCCGGACGTGCTGCGCGCTAAGGAGGCAATGGCCACCGTGGCGGTGCGCGACCTCGCAAAGGCAAAGAAGTTCTACGAGCAAACGCTCGGTCTTACCCTCACGGACCAGCAGGAGCAGGAGGCGCTCACTTATCAGGCCGGTGGCACCAGGCTCCTGGTTTACCGGTCACAGTACGCCGGCAGCAACCAGGCAACCGCCACGACCTGGGTCGTCGGAAGCGACATGGAGAAGGTGGTCCAGTCGCTCAAGGGAAAGGGCGTATCCTTCGAGCACTACAACATGCCGGGAATGACCTTGAAGGGAGACATCCACGTGGCCGACCGCATCAAGGCAGCCTGGTTCAAGGATCCCGACGGAAACATTCATGCTCTGGTGAGCGAGTGAGCGGCGCTGCTTCAGCCAGCGGGCGGAGAGCTCCGGCAACCACGGTGGCGGATCTACTGCTGGAGCTGGAGCAGGAATCCCAGGCAAGCCGCCGCATCCTCGAACGAGTTCCGGGCGAGCGACTCGACTGGACCCCGCACGAGAAGTCGATGACGCTGGGCCAGCTCGCCATGCACATCGCCAGCGTGCCCGGAGCGATCGCCGAAGTCTCCCGCAACCCCACCTTCGACGTCACGACCGTGATCCCCCGCCCGAGCGCTACCAGCACAGCGGAGATCATGGAGACGCTGGAAGAGAGCCTTGCGAGAGCACGCACCATTCTGAACTCGATGAACGATGGCGACCTGCTGGCTCCCTGGCGCATGATGAAGGGGGAGGAGGTGATCTTTGCAATCACCCGGGGTGAGCTGCTCCGCTCGGTGATGCTGAATCACTGGTACCATCACCGCGGCCAGCTTACGGTGTATCTGCGAATGCTCGGCGTACCGGTGCCGGCAATTTACGGAGACAGCGCGGACGAGAGAGCACTGGCGTGACCGAAGTTTCCACGCCGGTTCCCGGAGCACAACCGTCGCTCGGCCGCGCTCCTGCGGCGGCAAAGAGCCGCTACGATCGCTCGATCATCGAAGGTCCGCTGGGGCCGGCGGTGTGGAAGATGGCGTGGCCCACGATGGTCACCAACATCGTTGGTGGTCTTCAGGGGATTGTGGACCACGTGCTGGTGGGACATCTGGTCGGCTACCGGGCCAACGCCGCGATCGGCGTGAGCTGGCAGATCATCCTGGTGGTTATCATCTTCATCTCCTCACTGTTCACCGGGATGAGCGTGCTGGTGGCGCGGTTCGCTGGAGCCGGCGAGCCCGACAAGGTGGACCGGGTGGTCTACCAGGCCTTCCTCACCGCCATCTTCATCGCCGTCGGAATCATGGCGCCGGTGGGCTACTTCGCCTCGCCCGTGCTGCTCGACCTGGTCAACGCGACCGCCGAGGTCAAAGCGGAGGCGCTTCCCTTTCTCCGCATCATGTTTCTCTTCAGCAGCGGCATGCTGGTGTTCTACATGCTGAGCGGCGCGCTGCGCTCCGCTGGCGATGCTCGAACGCCCATGATCTTCGGCGTGGCGCTCACGGTACTCAACCTGGTACTGAACCTGATCCTGATCCGCGGGTTGGGTCCGATTCCGGCGTTCGGTACCGCGGGCTCGGCGATGGGAACGGTGATCGCGTCCGGACTTCTCTCCGGCTACGCGCTCTGGCGCCTCTGGCGCGGCGGCTGGGTGGTGTCCTTCCCCCGCCACCATGGATTTGGGCCGGACTGGGGAATCATCAAGTCCCTGTTCAAATTCGGGCTGCCGGCCGGGATTCAGGGCATCGCCATGAACGTCGGCGGCGTTGTCATGCTGGGCTTCATCGGATCGCTGGCCCAGAGCGCCGCCGCCCAGGCGGCGTTCGCGGTGTCCTACACCCAGCTGTTCTCGCTCATCACCTGGACCTCGGTGGGACTGATGGGCGCGGCGGCGGCGGTTGCCGGACAGAACCTCGGCGCAGCGAACCCCGACCGGGCGGAGCGGGCGGTGGACATCGCGGCGCGCTACGGGCTGGGCGGCGCGGCCTTTGTCGGCCTCTTCTTCCTGTTCTTCCCCCGCCAGCTGCTCGCGATCTTCGGAATGGACGAGCCCGCAGTCGTGGAGATCGGGGTCGAGCTGCTCCGGGTGCTCAGCCTCTCCGGCTTTTTCATTGCGGCCGCGCTCACCTACACCGGCGGGCTTCAGGGTACGGGCGACACCAAGAGCCCGCTCTTCATCTCGATAGCCTCTCAGATACTGGTTCCACTGGGGATCTGCTTCGCGATCCAGCAGCTGGGGACGCTCGACCCGATCGATATCTGGATCGCCATCCTGGTCGGCCACATCACCCGCTGCGCGCTCAGCGTGATCCGTTTCAAGCAGAGGCGGTGGCGCAGCATCGCAGTGGACATCGACAAGTGAGGGAGGCAGCATGACCGAGACTGGGATTGCAGCGAGGTGGCGCTCGTGGTCGCCGTATCTGCTGAGCGTCCTTCGGATCGTGGTGGGCTTCATGTTCACCCAGGTGGGGACCGCCAAAATCCTCGGGTTCCCGGATCCAGTTATGCCCGATGGAGGAACGGCACCACTGACATCGCTTCCCGGAATTGCCGGGCTGCTGGAGACAGTGGGCGGACCACTCATCCTGCTTGGCCTGTTCACCCGTCCGGTCGCCTTCATTCTGTCGGGCGAGATGGCCTTCGCCTACTTCATCGGCCACGCGCCGCAGGGATTCTGGCCGGTGCTCAACCAGGGGCAGCCAGCGATCTTCTACTGCTTCTTCTTCCTCTATCTCTCGTCTGCGGGGGCGGGGCCGTGGAGTCTGGATGCGCTGCGGAAACGCTCCAGAGCAGATGGAAGTCGGGCGTAAGGCTACGAGCGCATAACGCAAGCCGCATAGCCTCATGACAAGCCCTACGCCCCCAATCCGAGCAACCCGCAAGGAGTGGATCGGGCTCGCGGTCATCGCGCTGCCGTGCATGCTCTACTCGATGGACCTCACGGTCCTGAACCTGGCGGTGCCGGCGCTCACCAGGGACCTCCAGCCTAGCAGCGCCCAGCTGCTCTGGATTCTGGACATCTACGGGTTCCTGGTGGCGGGGTCGCTCATAACGATGGGTACCCTCGGCGACCGCATTGGCCGCCGGAGATTGCTTCTGATCGGCGCCGCCGCGTTCGGAATCGCGTCGGTCGTGGCCGCGTTCTCCACCAGCGCGGAGATGCTGATCGTCACCCGGGCGCTGCTCGGACTGGCGGGTGCTACGCTGGCGCCGAGCACCCTCAGCCTCATCCGCAACATGTTTCTCGACCCGGGGCAGCGCACCTTCGCCATCGGCGTGTGGGTCACCAGCTACTCGATCGGCGGGGCTATCGGCCCGCTGATCGGGGGCGTGGTGCTGCAGTACTTCCACTGGGGCTCGGTCTTCCTGATCGGCGTGCCGGTCATGCTGCTCCTGCTGGCGCTCGGGCCGGTGCTCCTGCCCGAGTTCCGCGATCCGAACGCCGGCCGGCTGG
>DASPKB010000080.1:0-5245 GCA_035628315.1 Gemmatimonadales bacterium
GGCGGCGCCGGAGGCGCTGGTGCTCTGGGAGGCTCAGTTCGGCGACTTCGTCAACGCCGCCCAGGTGATCATCGATCAGTTCATCACCGCGGGCATGTCGAAGTGGGGGTTGACCAGTCGGCTCACGCTGCTGCTGCCCCACGGCTACGAGGGCCAGGGGCCGGAGCACTCCAGCGCCCGCATGGCCCGCTTTCTTCACCTTGCGGCAGAAGGCAACATCCGGGTGGTCAACTGCACCACTCCGGCGCAGTACTTCCATCTGCTCCGGCGCCAGGCGAAGCGCTCCCGCCAGCGGCCGCTGGTGCTGTTCACGCCCAAGAGCCTGCTGCGGCATCCTCAGGCCACGTCGAAGCTGGAGGACCTGACGGGCGGTCACTTCCAGCCACTCATCGATGACGCTTTTTATGCCAAGAACCCGGAGCAGGCGGAGCGGCTCCTGATGTGCACCGGGAAGATCTATTATGACCTCATGCCGGAGGTCGAAAAGCTCGGGTCCAAGCGGCCGGCCGTGGTTCGGCTGGAGCAGCTCTACACCTTCCCCTGGACCGAGCTGCGTCAGCTACTACCCCGGTACAAGGGAGCCAAGGAGCTGGTTTGGGTGCAGGAGGAGCCACTCAACATGGGAGCATGGCGTTACCTCGAGGCCAAACTCCGCGAGCTGGTGGCGGAAGGCCACCCAATGGAGATCCGCTACGTCGGGCGTCCCGAGCGGGCGAGCCCGGCCGAGGGGTATCCCGCGGCCCACGCAGCAGAGCAGAGCCGGATCATCCGTGAGGCGCTGGAGACGAGGGCGGTGAAACCGCCTGTCGAGACGATGGCGAAGGCGGGCGAAGCGCAGGGGTGAGGGGTGCCGGCGAGGGTGCGAGGGAGCACAAACAAGAGGAGCTTCGGCACCGACACCTGGAGGGCGAGCTCCGGAAACAAGAAGGGCGGCCAATGGAAGGCCGCCCTTTTCGCGTTTAGTCCCGAGGATTCATAGGTCGTTCAGATGCTTGTCGGATGAGCTCCCGCACCGGCTCGGAGAGATGCTCTCCGTAGTGGAGCAGGAATACTCCCCGCGAGCGCCGCTGCATTAGGAAACCTATGAGCGGGGTATCCGCCTTGGCGGCATTGCAGTCGCGACAGGCCAGGACCAGGTTGTCGGGCCGGTCATAGGCCGTCTGGCCGCGCCGGGGACGCACATGATCCAGAGTGATCGCCTCTTCACTGGTCTCGCTGCCGCAATACGCGCACACCGGGCCGTGCTGGGCGAGCAACCACTGGCGATGGGACTGCATGGACCGACCGGGGGAACGACGGAAACTGGGGACTGAAACTGCGGTGTGTCTTCGAGATCGACGTGCCACAAAATACCAAATTGAGGGTTTAGAGCTGTTTGACTGCCCGGCCATTCGGCCGGCTGCTTGGAACCTAGCAAGTTTGACGCCAAAACGACAGTGGGGCCTGAAGTTAGGGAGCGGCAGACTGGCTTGCCACCTCCGGGGCCCTTGCCCGGTAGCGCCCTTCCACCAGATAACCCCATCTCCGGTCATAGGGGTGTACCATCGCCGTGGGCCGGTTCACCTCCTGGAACAGGGGGCGGTCCTCATTGGCCCACTTGAAGATCCCTCCCCCAAGATTGACCACGGTGGTATAGCCCAACCCAGCCAGCCAGCTCGCCACCCGGGCTCCCCGGTATCCCGCGGACGAATACACCACGATGGCGCTGTCCTTGGGAACATTTCGCAGCGAGCTGAGACTGGGACGGTAGGGGTCGATCGGCACTGCACCCTTCAGATGGCTGATTGCGATCTCCGGCTCGGTGCGCGCATCCAGCAGCATGGGCTGAGGCTGAAGCGTGTCCTCCTGCCACGCTGCCAGCTGGTCGGTGCGGATCCAGCGCACCTCGGGAAACCGCGCCGCTGTTCGCCACTCGAGGATCTCGAAGGCGACCGGGCGTCCAGCCACAACCAGGATGATTGCCCCGATCAGAATCGGCAGCACAATCATGATCAGGAGCAGCTTGACCCAGCCGCGCATCCTACCTCTCCTCCCCAATCTGACCGCCTTCCCTCTCCGCCACTTTTCCGTTTCCTGCCCGTCTATCTGGCGCATCACGCAACAAGACTGCAACATAGTCGCGGCGATCACGCCCGGTCGGCTTCCCTCAGCCAAGGACTCTTCCATGCGCCGCTATCTCCCCCAGAATCTCGACGCAGCTCTTCTGATCCTGCGACTCGCCTTGGCCGCCGTGCTCCTCTACCACGGTATTCCGAAGATTATGAACTTCGGCGCCACCGTGGCTGGCTTCCAGTCCATGAACATTCCTGCTCCCACGCTCACCGCGGCCTTCGCCATACTGGCCGAAGTGGTAGGCGGCATTCTGATACTGCTGGGTGTGGCAGTGGATCTCGCCGGCCTGCTCGTGATAATTGACATGCTCGGCGCGATCGTGACGGTGCACTGGGCCAACGGGTTCGACTTCACTAAGGGCGGCTGGGAGCACCCCTTTACAATCCTGGTCATGGGGTTGACGCTGGCGCTCGCCGGTCCCGGTGATTACTCGGTCGGTGCAAGGAAGCGAGCCGGGAGGGTCGCGGATCGGCGGTAGGCAAGAGCGCGATAACGGCGGAAGGGCCCGCCTTCCGCCTTCTCCGCCCTTCCCGACTTGTTATCTTCCAAACTCACCTGCCTGAGGGGTCCCTCCTGACCGCCGAGAGCACCCGAACGCGAATGGCGCGCCCGGACGGCTCGCTGTCCTCCAATCGTGATCAAGAAGCCGGACTCGACGTGGTCTGGCGCAGTATCAACGCCATCCGCGCGCTCTCGATGGACGCGGTGGAGCAGGCGCAGTCCGGCCATCCCGGAACCCCGATGGCCCTGGCTCCCGCCGGCTATCTGCTGTGGCACCGATATCTGAGCCACAACCCGCGCAATCCCGAGTGGCCCGACCGCGATCGTTTTGTGCTCTCCTGCGGCCACGCGTCGATGCTGATCTACTCGTTGCTGCACCTCAGCGGCTACGACCTCTCACTGGACGACATCCGGAACTTTCGCCAGTGGGGCTCGCGCACGCCGGGTCATCCGGAGCGCGGGCACACGCCGGGCGTGGAGACGACCACCGGTCCTCTCGGGCAGGGCTTCGGCAACGCTGTAGGCATGGCTATCGCCGAGCGGTTTCTGGCCGATCACTTCAACCGGCCGGATCACACGGTCGTAGACCACCGCACCTGGGTTTTCGCCAGCGATGGTGACCTCATGGAGGGAGTCGCCAGCGAGGCGGCGTCGCTCGCCGGTCATCTCAGGCTGGGCAAGCTCGCGGTGGTGTACGATGACAACCACATCACCATCGACGGCGACACTGCACTCACCTTCTCGGAGGACGTGCCCCGCCGCTTCGAGGCCTACGGCTGGCGGGTGCTCAAGGTGGGTGACGGCAACGATCTCGGCGCCATCAGTCACGCGCTCGAGTCAGCCCGGAATGAGAGCACCCGGCCCACGCTGATCGTGCTCCGCACCGTGATCGCCGATCCGGCTCCCACCAAGCGCAACAGCGCCGATGCCCACGGCGCACCACTCGGCGCCGAGGAAGTCCGCCGGACCAAGGAGATCATCGGCTGGCCACTCGAGCCGAAGTTCCACATCCCCGAAGATGCGCTGACCCATTGGCGGCAGACCCTGCGCCGCGGCGCCGAGCTGGAGAACGCCTGGAAACGTCGGTTTGACGCCTACGCGGCGGCGCATCCCGAGCTGGCCGCGGAATTTCGTCAGTGACTCTCGGGTGAGCTGCCTGAGGGGTGGGAAAAACAGGTGCCTGGCCCGGGGACGGCTGCGCTCGCCACTCGCCAGGCTTCGGGGGTCGCGCTCCAATCCATTGCCGCGGCGGTGCCCAACCTGATCGGCGGCTCGGCCGACCTGGGAGGGAGCACAGGCACCACCCTCAAGCAAGGCGGAACCTTCGGACCGAGCACCTCGGGACGCACCTTCCACTGGGGAGTGCGGGAGCACGGCATGGGCGCGTGTCTTAACGGCATCGCCGCCCACGGCGGACTTCGAGCATTCGGCAGCACGTTCCTGGTGTTTTCCGATTATATGAAGCCCGCCATCCGGCTTGCCGCGATCATGCGGCTGCCGGTGATCTATATCGGAACCCACGATTCGATCGGTCTGGGCGAGGACGGGCCCACGCACCAGCCGGTGGAGCATCTCGCGATGCTACGCGCCATTCCCAACCTGGTCACCCTCCGTCCGGCTGATGCCGGCGAGACCGTTGAAGCCTGGAAGGTGGCCATGGAGCGGCGGGACGGGCCGACGATGCTGGTGCTCACCCGGCAGAAAGTTCCGCTGCTCGAGCGTGCCGGCGTAGACTCGGCCGAAGCTGTGCGCCGGGGCGCCTATGTGGTGCAACGCGAGGGCGATAAGGCTCTTGACGCGATCATCATCGCGACCGGATCGGAAGTTCCCGTAGCAGTGGCCGCTGCCCGCCAGCTGCAGAGTGAAGGCGTCTCTACCCGGGTGGTTTCGATGCCATCGTGGGAGCTGTTCGCGGCGCAGCCTGCCGCCTACCGCGACTCCATCCTGCCGCCCTCGGTCCGGACCCGGGTGGCCGTCGAGGCCGCTGGTTCTATGGGCTGGTCCCGCTGGACCACCGATGAAGGTGCCATGGTCGGCATGGAAGGGTTCGGAGCTTCGGCTCCGGGCGAGCGACTGTTTCAGGAATTCAAGCTGACACCCGAGCATGTAGCCGCCACCGTGCGGCTGCTCCGCTCGCGCGGTTAGAGGCAAAACGGAGAGTAATCTCGATGAATCGGGAGACCACACCGGCGATGAATCCTCTGGTCCGGCTCGCCGAGCTGGGCCAGAGCGTCTGGTACGACTACATCACCCGAGACTTGCTCGTCTCGGGCGAGCTGGACCGCCTGATCCGGGAAGATGGACTCCGGGGCATGACCTCGAATCCCACCATCTTCGAGAAGGCAATCGCGGGAAGCTCGCTCTACGATGACGACATCCGGAGACTGAGGGAGCAGGGCAGCGGCGCCGCCGACATTTTCGAGGTCATCGCCGTGGCCGACGTGCAGGCAGCCTGCGATGCCTTTGCTTCGCTCTATCAGAAATCGGGGAAGCGCGACGGATTCGTGCCGCTCGAGGTGAACCCCCGGCTGGCTCAGGATGCGGAGGCAACGTTACAGGAGGCGAGGCGGCTCTGGAATGCAGTGGGCCGGCCCAATGCCATGATCAAGATCCCGGGAACGCGGGCCGGCCT
>DASPKB010000081.1:0-4439 GCA_035628315.1 Gemmatimonadales bacterium
ACCCGTCGCTTCTGGAACAGTCTCGTCGGCACTGGCGGCAACTCGCCGTAGGCGGAGCCGCGGTGCTGCTCATAGCTGCGGGAGTCCTGCTCCTGAGACGAACGCCTGCACCAGAGGCCGCAGCCACTGTCGCATCCAGCGCTCCGCAAGGTCGCATCACAGTTGAGGTGCTGAACGGCACCCGGCGTCAAGGGGCGGCGCGCACGGCCACACGCGTTCTCCGGAGGAGGAAACTGGACGTGGTGTTTCTGGGAAACGCCGATACCCTGGTGGATTCAACCCTGGTCTTGGCGCGCCGGGGTGACTCTACGCGAGCCGGCCAGGTTGCCGCAGCACTCGGTCTGGGCCAGATCCGGATGGAGACCGACACTTTCCGCCGGGTCGACGTGAGTGTGATCCTGGGAGATGATTTCCAACCCGCGCAGGATCCCCACCCCTGACTTCATCTATCCGGCTGAACCGGCAGACACAGCCCGATCATCACATCCATAACGTTGGTTCCCGTGAGGCCGGGCCGAAGAAGCGCCCCGGCCGAATCGAGCGAGGTGTAAGCATCGTGGGCCTTCAGATCACGGGCCGGGTCCCGCCCTGCCTCCTTGATGGCACGCCAGGTTCGGGAATCCACCACCGCGCCAGCCGCATCAGTCGGTCCATCTCGCCCGTCAGTTCCCGCAGCCAGCAGCGCCGCCCCGGCGGCCGAGCCTGACAGTACCTTCGCCGCTGCCAGGGCCAGCTCCTGGCAGCGGCCTCCCAGCCCGGCCGCGCCGTCGCCCAGGGTCACCGTAGTCTCGCCGCCCCAGACCCAGCACAACCCGGCTGAGGATTTCAGTTGCGGGCTCTGCTGCCGGGCGCAATTATCAAGCAGGGAGGTGGCGAGCTCGCGGCCAACACGAGATGCCTCACCCGAGATCGGGACGTACTGCACCGCCGGAACAATCCCAAGCTCCCGGGCTCGGCTGGCCGCAGCGTCGAGGGCCAGACTATTACTCGCAATCAGCTCGTGAGTGACCTGTGCGAATATCGCTGCGCCGGGCTTCGGCGTTTCCGGTGTTTGCCCCGACTCGGCGGAGCGCACCAGGTTGCGGGCCCGCTCCGGAATACGGTTCCAGAGATCGGCCTCCTCCAGTAAGGCACGCACCTCTGTTGCAGTGCTGGGATCGGGTACGCATGGGCCTGATCCGATCGAGGCGAGGTCATCACCGATGACATCGGACACGACGAACACCCGGACGGTCGCGGGGGCCAGCGCTCGAGCCAGCTTGCCACCGCCCCAACGAGAGAACCGCTTCCGGATCCGATTCATGGCTGTGATGTCCAGACCGGACCCGAGCAGCAGGGAGTAGATATTCGCGAGCTCTGCGGAGGTCAGTCCCGCTTCGGGCGCGCCAATGAGGCTGGTGGTGCCGCCGGAAAGCAGGACCCAAACCTGATCCGTGGGCTGAACCTGGGCGGCTACCCGGGCAAGTGCGTCGGAGGCAGCTTGAGAACCGGGCCCCGGCTCCGGGTGGTCTCCCTGGACGCACAGAAGATCTGGATGTGGCGGAGTGCTCTGGGCCGGAGCCACGATGATACCGCCGGCGGGTGATATCCCCCGGCCGCCGAGGAAGGTTACGGCTGCGCTGGCCATAGGAGCAGCCGCCTTGCCCAGGGCCAAAATCCACACCCGCTGGCGGCCCGCGAGCTTAAGCGGCTCGAGCCGGAGTGCGAGCGCCGGTCCTGGCGCAACCGCGCGCGTGGCCGCAGAGTACAAATCCTCCAGCAGCCGGCGGGACTGCGGCGGGTTGGTAGCGGTCAGAATTCCTGGCTTGTGAAAAAGTTCACAAAGTGTTATGGTCGGGGTGCACCGAAGGCCCCGCTGCACCTATTCAAATCGAGGGCTCCCCCATGGCCGGCCGCAACTTTCTCTTTGTCCCCGGTCCTACCAACGTACCCGACCGGATCCTCCGGTCGATGCACCGGGCGATGGAAGATCACCGCTCCTCCGATTTTCCGGCCCTGGCAGCGCCGATCCTTGAAGATCTGAAGAAAATCTTTAAGACCAGTTCGGGCCAGGCATTTGTTTTTCCGGCGAGCGGCACCGGCGCCTGGGAGGCATCGCTTTCGAACACCCTCTCTCCGGGTGATCGGGTGCTCGCTGCCCGCTTCGGCATGTTCAGTCATCTCTGGATCGACATGGCTCAGAGATTCGGGCTTCAGGTCGACGTGCTTGACGCGGAATGGGGAGAGGGCGCCCCGCTGGAGCGATACGAGGAAGCCCTGGCAGCGGACAAGGCTCATCGCATCAAGGCCATCCTCTTCACTCATAATGAAACTGCAACCGGCGTCACCAGCGATGTTGCCGGCATTCGCCGGGTGCTCAATGAGACTCGCCATCCCGCCCTCCTGATGGTGGATGGCGTCAGCTCGATCGCGAGCATCGACTTCCGCATGGACGAGTGGGGGGTTGACCTGGCGGTAACCGGGTCACAGAAAGGCCTGATGCTTCCGGCCGGGCTCGGGATCGTTTGCGCCAGTCAGAGGGCGTTGTCGATGTACGATCAGGCCAAACTGCCCCGGGTCTTCTTCGATTTCGGCGACATGCGCAAGGCGAATGCGACCGGTTATTTCCCGTACACCCCGTCGCTTCCCATGCTGTATGGTCTCCGCGAGTCTATCGCAATGCTCCTGGAAGAGGGTCTCGACAACGTCTTTGCACGCCACCACCGGCTAGCCGAAGGCACCCGCAGGGCAGTAAAGGCGTGGGGCCTGGAATTGTGCGCACGGGCACCCAAGTGGAACTCCGATACGGTGACTGCGATCATGGTTCCGCCGGAGGTGAATGGCGCGGAGGTGATCGACATCGCATACCGGCGCTACAATCTCGCGCTCGGCGCCGGTCTCGCCCGGATGGCCGGGCGGCTCTTCCGAATTGGACATCTGGGCGATCTGAACGAGCTCATGCTTCTCGGCGGCATTGCCGGGGCCGAAATGGCCATGCGGGACGTGGGCATGAAGATCCAGCTGGGGTCGGGAGTCGCGGCGGCACAGGAGTACTGGCAGAGCAACGGGGTGCCGCTCTCCAAACGCGAGCTCCCGCCGCGGGCACCGGAACCGCCGGCTTCCGCCCAACCTCCCGGCAAGAAAGCCACTGCCGGCGCCGCGCGATGAGCCACACCCGCTACGAGCCGGCCCATCCCCGGCTGCAACGAAGTGAGCTGGCGGTGCCCGGCTCCCAGCCCGGAATGTTCCGAAAAGCGCTGGAGAGCGACGCCGACTACATCTTCCTCGATCTGGAGGATGCAGTGGCTCCGGCCGATAAGGTTCAGGCGCGGCTCAATGTCATTCAGTCCCTGCTGGAGCACGACTGGAGGAGCCGAGGCACCATTTCTGTTCGGATCAACGGCATCGACACGCACTACATGTATCGCGACGTTGTCGATGTCGTCGAGCAGGCGGGCCACCGGCTGGATACGGTCCTGATTCCCAAGGTGGGCGTGCCGGCGGACGTATATCTGGTGGATGCCTTGTTGACCCAGATCGAGGAGGCCAAGGGCATCTCTCATCGGATTGGCATCGACGTGCTGATCGAGACGGCTCTGGGGATGGCTAATGTCGAGGCGATCGCGCAGTCCAGCCCACGTCTGGAGGCGATGCACTTCGGTGTCGCTGACTACGCGGCTAGCTGTCGCGCTCGAACGGTGAACATCGGCGGCCTGAATCCCGACTACCCGGGCGACCAGTGGCATGCAGCGCTCTCCCGCATGATCGTGGCCTGCCGGGCTTACGGACTTCGCGCCATAGATGGACCGTACGGCGACTTCAAGGATGCTGACGGCTATATCCTGGCAGCTCGAAGGGGCGCAGCGCTGGGGATAGAAGGGAAGTGGGCCATTCACCCGTCGCAGATCGCGCTGGCCAACGAGGTGTTCACCCCTCCTGTGCGGGAGGTGGAGCGAGCTCGGCGCATCCTGGATGCGTTGGATCAGGCGGCGCGCGAAGGACGCGGTGCTGCCCAGCTGGACGGCCGGATGATCGATGCGGCATCGGCGCGAATGGCGCAGAACGTGGTAGACATGGATCAGGCAATTAGCAGCAAGTCGCAAGTGGCGAGTCGCGAGTCACGAGTGGGTGTTTCCTAAGCCCGTTCGGTGCAGGTAACACCGTAGATCGTAGGACAGCTCGCGACTCGTGCCCCGCGAGTCGCGAGCTCTCTTGGAGTTAAAACAGCTTCCGGATCGATCATGGACATTCATGAATATCAGGCCAAGGAGCTGCTTGCCGGGTTTGGTGTAGCCATTCCGCGCGGTGGCGTCGCGTACAGCCCGGAGCAGGCGGTGTACCGCGCCTCGGAGATCGGCGGCGACCGCTGGGCGGTGAAGGCGCAGATCCACTCGGGTGCCCGGGGCAAGGCCGGCGGGATCAAGCTCTGCAGCAGCGAGGACGAGGTCCGCACCGCGGCC
>DASPKB010000082.1:0-3214 GCA_035628315.1 Gemmatimonadales bacterium
CGAACACGCCGTGCGTCGAGGGATACGTGATCATCAGAGCCGCCAGTGTGTCGCGGTGGGCCTGCGCCTTGGCTCTGAGATCGTCGACGTCGATGTTCCCTCGCTGATCGCTCTTGACGGCTACCACTTGCATTCCTGCCATCACCGCGCTGGCTGGGTTAGTTCCGTGCGCTGACTGCGGAATCAGGCAGGTGGTCCGGTGCTCCTCGCCTCGGGAGTGGTGGAAGGCGCGGATCACGAGCAGGCCGGCATACTCGCCCTGGGATCCCGCGTTCGGCTGGAGGGACACGGCGGCAAAGCCAGTGATCTCGGCGAGCTGGTACTCCAGCTGATTGAAGAGCAGCTGGTAGCCTGCGGCCTGATCCCTCGGCGCGAAGGGATGCAGCCGATTGAACTCACGCCAGCTGACTGGCATCATCTCGGTAGTGGCATTGAGCTTCATGGTGCAGGAGCCGAGGGGAATCATTGCGGAGGTGAGCGACAAGTCTCGCGCCTCCAGCCGCTTGATGTAACGCAGCATCTCGGTCTCCGAGTGGTACCGGTGGAAGACCGGGTGCTCCATGAACGCGCTGGTCCGGGTAAGACTCTGGGGAATGGCTCGCTCCCGCTTCACCCCGATGTCGTCGAGCATGAAGGGGAGCGCCTCATTGAGCGAGAAGATGGAAATGAGGTCGGCCACATCTCCCAGGGTCACGGTTTCGTCCAGAGCGACGCATAGCCGGGTGGTCGAGAGTTGCCGCAGGTTGATGTTGCGCACGCGTGCGGCATCGAGCAGGCGGGGCAAGGCCCATCCTTCTACTTCCACACAGATGGTGTCGAAGTAGTGCTCATACGCGATCCGGTAGCCAAGCCGGCGAAGTGCATTCGCCAGGATTACCGTGCGGGTGTGGACCCGCTCCGCGATGCGGCGCAGCCCCGACGGCCCATGATACACCGCGTACATGCTGGCCATGACCGCCAGCAGCACCTGGGCGGTGCAAACGTTGCTGGTGGCTTTGTCACGCCGGATGTGCTGCTCCCGGGTTTGTAGTGCCATGCGGAGTGCAGGGCGGCCGTCGCGATCCTTCGACACGCCTATGATGCGGCCAGGCAGAAACCGCTTGTAGGCATCGCGGGTGGCGAAGAAGGCAGCATGCGGCCCACCGTAGCCCATTGGCACGCCAAAGCGCTGGCTGTTGCCAACGGCGATGTCGGCCCCCCATTCGCCCGGCGGCGTGAGCAGCGTGAGACTCAGCAGATCGGTGGCGGCGGTAACCAGAGCGCCGGCTGCATGCGCGCGCTCACACATACCCCGAAAGTCGCGAACCTCACCATCGGTTGCGGGATACTGCACCAGTGCGCCTATTACGCCGGCCTGGAAAGCGAACTCGGATGGATCCGCCAGCTCGATCCGGATTCCCCGGGCTTCGGCCCGGGTTTGAACTACTGCGATGGTCTGCGGATGGCAGCGGTCATCAACCAGATACACCGGAGCTTCTTTGCTGCTCCGGACAGCCAGGCTCAGGTTCATTGCCTCCGCGGCGGCGGTGGCCTCATCCAGCAACGAGGCGTTCGCAACCTCCAGCCCGGTCAGATCCGACACCACAGTCTGGAAATTGAGCAGTGCTTCGAGACGGCCTTGGGCGATTTCGGCTTGATACGGAGTATACGCCGTATACCAACCCGGGTTCTCCAGTACGTTCCGTTGGATAACCTGGGGAGTAAAGCAGCCGGCATAGCCCATTCCTATGTACGAGCGAAACACCCGGTTCATTCCTGCCAGCCCACGCAATGCCTGCAGCACCTCCCGCTCGCTCCGGCCGGGTGGCAGCGCCAGCGGACGGCGCAGCCGAATCTCCTCCGGTACCACCGCATCGATGAACCGCTCCAGTGAGTCATAGCCGAGCAGGTCCAGCATTTCTTCCACGTCAGCACGGCGCGGACCGATGTGGCGATAGGCAAAGTGGGAGGGGTGGAGTACGTCGAGCGTGGGTGTTGTGAGCTTGCGACCGAGCACGCCCGTCAATCTGATCTCATCCTGGGAAACTCGAGAGGCCATCGTCGTTCCTCGTAAGCCTACAAAAAAGCCTCGAGACCACGTGCTCGAGGCGTAGCGTTTCAGTGCGATGTGCGGTGTGTACGTTCCTGCATAAGCTGCGTTGACCTTCCGGTCATTCTCCGATATGGGCCCGGTATGCTGTGGGCGAGAGCAGCCCTTTCAGATCACCGGGGTTCGCGAGTCGGAGCTTGATCATCCATCCCTCGCCATACGGGTCCCGGTTTACTACACCGGAGTCGCTGTCCAGAGCCGTGTTGATGTCTACGACCTCTCCGGCCACGGGACTGTACAGCTCGGATACGGCTTTGACCGCCTCGATCTCGCCGAAAGCCTGGTGAGCTTCCAGCCGGTCGCCCTCTTTGGGAAGCCGTACGAAAACTACATCCCCCAGCTCACCCTGGGCGTAATCGGTGATGCCGATGGTGACGACGGAGGGATCGTCGGTGCGCGCGACGTACTCGTGCTCAGCGGTGTAGACCAGGTCGTCCGGCACGTTGGACACGTGCGTTCTCCAATGAGGTAGCGCGACTGAGGATAGGCGCAGCGGAGGACGAGGTCAAGCGCGCTCGAGCAGCGCACGCCATACAGATGCGGCCGAATGCTCCAGTGCTTCGAGTGAGCCGGCGTTCTCTATGATGTAGTCGCTGCGTGCTCGCTTTGTCTTCGACGGAAGCTGTGCCTCCATGAGACGGTTGATCTCGCCTTCGCTGAGCACCCGCGATGCCAGCAGCCGGCTGCGCCGCACCGAATCGGGTGCGTCCACCAGCACCACGGCGTCGAACTCCGAGGGATCGGCCGCCTCGAACAGCAGCGGAATATCACTGATTACGATTCGATCCCCGCGGCGCCGCGCTGCCTGCAGCAGCTCCTGCCGGCGTTGATGGACCACGGGATGCATGATCCTGTTGAGCGCGGCCAGCTCGCCAGGACTGGCCAGCACCCTGGCTCGGAGCTGTTCTCGATTGAGCGACCCATCCTGTCGCAGGATTTCTGCCCCAAAACGTTCCGAGATCCTCTCGAGTGCGGGATGTCCCGGCATCTGGGCTTCACGGACCAGCTGGTCGGCATCGATAATGGTGGCGCCCCAGCGGCGGAACAGATCTCCAACTGTGGATTTGCCGGCTCCAATGTTTCCGGTCAGGGCAACGGAGAGCATGGAGAAAGATAGACCCTAGA
>DASPKB010000083.1:0-5844 GCA_035628315.1 Gemmatimonadales bacterium
CGATCCCCGAATCGCCGACGCCTTCGTCGCCGAGAACGGCTTTCCTCTGGAGCCGCATCTCGTGGTACTCGGGCTTATGGGGTCTCACAGCCATGGGACGTACCTGCCGCCGACCGAGCCTGATGCGATCGACGACGTCGATTTAATGGGCTTCGTCGTGCCTCCGCGGCAGTACCACATCGGGCTTCCGCGCTGGCAGCACTGGCGGCTGCAGGCCGACGAGCTCGACGTGGTGCTCTACAGTCTGGACAAAGCGGTGCGGCTGCTCCTGAAGAGCAACCCGAATATCGTGGGGCTGCTCTGGCTGCGAGATGAGGAATACGTTCACCGGCATCCCACTTTCGAGCTGCTGCGGAATCGGCGCGATATTTTCTCGTCTCAGGCTGCCGCGGACGCATTCGCCGGCTACGCCTACAACCAGCTTAACCGGATGGAGGCCTTCGATCTCGAGCGGATGGCTGAATACGAGAGTCTCACCGGCCAGATTCAAAGGCGGGGGCCGCTGTCAGAGGTGCTGGAGGCCGATGCCGCCAAGCTTCGGCACATCGCCGGCAACTGGGGCCTGGACCTCGACCTTCTCAAGCGGTTTCGTAAGCTCCACCACGGCCATTTCAGCGGGTACATGGGAGAGAAGCGCAAGGCGATGGTTCGCAAGTACCAATACGACGTGAAGAACGCGGCCCATCTGGTACGGCTGCTCCGAATGGGAGCCGAGTTTCTCGAGACCGGGCGTCTCCAGGTCTATCGTAGCGCCGATGCAGAACAGCTCAAGCTGATCAAACGAGGTGGCTGGACTTTGGAGCAGGTGAAATGCGAGGCGGAGCGCTTGTTCGCCGGTATCGAGAAAGCGAGGGCGAAATCGCCTCTGCCCCCCGAACCCGACGAGCCTGCTGCCAACGAGCTGCTGATGCAGATTCATATGGAGATTCTTGGTTTCAACTGAACGGCCGGTCCGGAACTTCGGCCGATCCCGCTTCTGGTGGGAACAGATCCAGGCACTCCTGACCCCGACCGACTGGCCAGCAGCTCTCGCCGAGCGTTGCGGCGGTTCATGCGAGCTCGTCCTGAGGGAGATGCGGGTCCAGGCCGCCGGCCCCCTCGGGTCAGCATCTAAGCTCCGGATCGGCTTCGCGAGCGACTTCCACGCCGGCCCCTTGACGTCAGGGCGGGTACTTGATCGCGCCGCGGCTGCACTGGCCTCGGCTGCACCGGACGTCCTGCTGCTTGGCGGTGACTTTGTATCCATCCGGCATCGGTATGTGAGTCGAGTTACCGAGCGCCTCGGCGCGATCCCGGCCCCTGCGGGACGGTTCGCCGTCCTGGGCAACCACGACCACTGGGCCGGCGCCGTCGCAATTACGCGAGAGCTGGAGCGCGCGGGCATAGAACTGCTGACCAATGCGAATCGCCGGCTGCCCCCACCGTATGACCAGGTAACCGTATGCGGGCTGGACGACCACATGACCGGATACCCTGATGCAGCCCAGGCATTTGCCGGAGCAACCGCGATCCGGGTGGTGCTGATGCACGCTCCGTCCGGGCTGGTCGATGTCGGTGAATACCCATTTACGCTGGCGCTGGCAGGTCACACGCATGGCGGTCAGATCGCGCTGCCGAATGGCTATCCACCCTACGTACCGCACGGACCCTTGTCCCGACAGTACTGCGCCGGGCGCTTCGAGCTTCCCCGGGGTCAGGTCTTGCTAGTAAGTCGCGGGGTGGGCTGTTCCACCCTTCCGATACGCTGGAATTCACCTGCGGAGGTCCATCTCTGCACGCTGTACGGCAGCAATGCAGGAGACCAGGCGAGAACCTTCGATGTTCCAGATCCTGTCGTTTAGCCCATCAGACTACGACGAAGTGAGGGGCCGGCGCGGCTACCTGCAACATCTCGCGGTCGCACCCACTCACCGCCGCCAGGGAATCGGCAGCAGTCTGGTCAATCGGGTACTTGAAGCGTTGCAGGCCCGGGGAATCACCAAGTGTCATCTCTTTGTCCGTCGCGAGCATGGACCAGCGCGGGAGTTCTGGGAGCACCTGGGGCGGGCAGCTCGAGAGGATGTAGTACTGATGTCACATCTGGATCCCAATGCGGCGAACGCTTGAGAAGCGGGAGCGCCGGCTGATAGAGTGGCTGCTGCGGAATGCCGCTACGACGCCGGACGCAGCCTCCCTCCTGGATGCTGTGGCCGGCCTGCACGTCGTAGACGGCTGTGCCTGTGGTTGCCCCAGCGTAGACTTTGAGGTTGGCGGCCAGGACGCGCAGGCATCCATCATTGCGGATGCGCTGGGCACTTCGCCGGAGGGTCTGCCTGTTGGAGTGTTGCTCTGGGCCAAGGAAGGCCGGATTTCGGGGCTCGAGGTGTACCCCTTCGAGGATGCTGAGCGGGTCGGCCTTCCCGATCCTGAAAAACTCAAGCCGGTGTTCGGATTGGGTGAGGTCTGAAAAAATGAGGAGGCGTTGGTCCGTGGCTCGGCTTCTTCTGATATGGCTGTCGTGGCCTCTCGTGCTGTTTGCGATTGCTCTGCTTGCAGTCTTACCCGGCAACGGGTTCACGATCGACCTGCTTCACGGCTGGCTGCTGCCAGCCGTAGCTCTTCTTCTGCCACCTCTCCTGGCAACGATAGTTTGGGGCAGGAAATGAGCTCGCCCAGGACGATGCTCCTGACAAATGCGTGCAGCCCAGGGCGCCTTACTCCAGGATCTCTATGCGATCATTAGTCTATCTCACGGTGGCGGTTGCCTGCATCGGCTGCACCTCTACGCGCCGGGGGTATGATCCGGAGCTCCGTGCTGCGCCGAGAGCAGCAGGCTACGCTGAAAATGGCGGGAGCGTGGAGGAGCCCTCCCTCTTCAAGATGGATACGGAGGTTCTAAGCGACTCGGCCATTCGCCGGATCCTGGAGTATCGTCTCGAGCTTCCGTCATCAAGCCGGCTGGCGGTACTCCAGCTCGGTACCCGCTCAGTCGAAGACTGGCGTTGGTCCACAGACGCCCGGCCCGGCGAAGTCAGCGAGGTTCTGCTCAAGACATTGCGGAGCTCGCCGCGGGTGCGTACCGCTTCCCTGCTTCCGTCTCTTCTGGTTCCTCGCCAGAGAACGGTTGGCTATCTCCGTGAGGCCGCGGCTCGCTACCAGGCCGACCTTCTGCTCGTCTACCGGAGCGACTGCCGGACCTTCGAGCGTTCTCGCTTCCTGGCCTCCGATGCCGTGAAGGCGACTTGCGTGGCAGAGGCCGTGTTGATCGACACTCGCACCGGAATCGTCCCGTTCACGGCCAGCGCGAGCCGCGACTTCGAGGCAAAGAAATCGAAGACGGACACCAACTTTCGAGAGACGGTGCGGCGTGCCGAGGTGGAAGCCGTTTCCGCCGGATTGGCTGATCTGGGCAGCCGCGTGGTTGAATTCCTGTCGCCTGCTAGTGCAGGAAGATGAGCTGACGCGCGATTCAAATGAGCGTGGCTTCCGACCTTCGCGCAGGATACGAACGAGGCGGAGGCGAGGATCATGAGGAGCACGCAGCGTCTGATCCTACCATCCTGTCGCGACGAGGGTTCAAGTTTGAGGTACATCCAATGCCGTTCGGAGCGGCACGTTCGTAGGTCCATAGGGCGCTGCCTTCTGCTACCCGCCAGTCTCGTTTTGGGGTGCGGCACGGAGCCGATAGGGGACGTAACCGGAGATTACGTCCTGACGGCCCGCTTCGCCGGCGCAGCGTCGGAGTGCTCCCTCACGGGAGCGCAACTCAGTCTGACAGCTCTGAGTGACGGGTCTCTCGCCGGCAGCCTCGAAGGCGGCGACTTGACCTGTGAGCGCTCCGATCCAGCGACCCCATTCCCCCCGCAGCCGGCCGAGGTTCGCGGGATGGAGGAAGACGGAGACCTGATCTTCTCGCTGTGGTCGCCTGAGGGTACCGCTCAGTGTTCGCTGTTCGTCTTTACCATCCGAAACGGCGGCGCCAGCTTGTCCGGCAGCCTGCACACCGTGCAGCAGTTCTGTCAGGGCCTGCCCGAAGAGCGAGTAACCGGAACCTGGACTGCCGACCCAGTTGGAGACGCTACCGGCTGACCAATCCGGATGACGAGTTGCACGCAAAGGGATCGGACAGGCGGGGGTCTGCGAGGAAAGCGGTATCGGTGAGTGACGCCATGAATGCCACAAGTGCTGTAATCTGGTGCTCCGACAGATTCAGGCGCCGCGGCGAACCCTCTTCGTCGCGGAGCCGGGGGTCCAGCTCGGGTGAAGCCTTCACTCCACGATCGTAGAACTCCACGACCTGGCGCAGTGTCGTAAACCTGCCGTCGTGCATGTACGGCGGGCGCACCGCCACGTTTCGGAGCGAGGCCGGCTTGAACCGCCCACCCCCGGCGCCAGTGTCGGCCGGGACGGCGTCCAAACCGTTGTTTGTGGCTCTGTCGGCGAAGAACGCGATCGTCCGATGGCAGTTGATGCATCCAACCGAGCTAAAAAGGCGAAGGCCTTCCCGCTCCAGGGCGTTCAGCGCGGTCGGGTCCGGCGCGGTGCCGGTGGCGTAGACGGCGTCGAGCCGCGACCGCGCGGACACAAGTGAACGAACAAACTGGGCCAGCGCTTCCGCGATTCGGTCTCGGGTGATCTCTGGGGAGCGAAACGCGGCGGTGAAGAGGGCGGGATAGAAGGAAGTCGCCGCCAGCTTGCGCTCCAGCACGTCGGGTTCCAGCCCCATCTCGTCCGGGCCCAGGATCGGCTGAAGAACCTGCGCCTCCAGCGATGCGGCGCGCTCGTCCCAAAAGAACCGCCCCTGGGAATTGAACCTGGCGTTGGCCAGCGCCATGGTGCGGCGGGCGAGGAGGCGGCCGTCGTGACCGCGGTTAAAACGCACCGTGTCGCCGAAACCGAAGGCCTGCTGGTGGCAGCTCGCGCAGGCGATCCGATTGCCGCGCGACAACCGGACGTCGTAAAACAGGACTCGGCCGAGAGTCGCACCCGCGTTGGTGATGCGATTCTCGCGGGCGGTGTTGTCCGAAAAAACAACGGTGCCAAGAGGCGAGCGGCGAAAGTGAGGCGGAAGGTGAACGTCGGTGTCCGAGTAGCGATACCTCCGTTCGGGCAAGGTGGGGTCGCAGACCCGCGCTATATCATCGGTTGGGCGATCCGCGGGTGGGCCGCAAGCCAGGGCTAAGATGGTGAGGGCCGGGAGGGCGGCTCGGGGCACGGCCTTCAGCGATCGGTGAACGTCAGGACGCTGAGCGGCTGGGATCCACCACCGGTAAGTACCATGGTCACGGCACGTCCGCTGGACAGCCTGGCCGAAGCCCGTCCGATCTCCTGCTGCCCTTCATACTTCTCTTGCCCTATAATGTCGAATCCTCCGGCAGGGCGGACGAAGTAGTCCGAAACGACCCCAGGATCGAAGTAGCACAGCTCCGGCAATCCGCTGATGGGCGCTCCATTCTCACGCAGGTACACCACCATAGCGGGGGAGCTCTGGACCAGCCGCACCAGCCCGGAGCCGGGCGGAATCTCGGTCGCCGTGGGCCAGGCCGGCTGCAGGAAAGCCACCTGCGGGTTGCCTACAGCGTAGAGTGACAGGTTGTCACCCGGCCGGACTACGCCCACGAATTCTCCGTCCGGGTCACCAAACATCGGATCTCCCGGGGGCAGACCCTCGCTGGCCACCCGCAGCGTTCCTGACACGACGGGCAGCTCGGCCGATTCGCCGAAGGAGAGCGAGAGCGGCTCGCCCTGGCTGGGCAGGAACCGGACGGGGCCGATGCCCGGAATCCCATGGACGATCCGAACCGCCGCAGGCTGTCCCGCTACTACGTCCAGGACACGAACCTGGAAGCTGACGGTGTCCTCCAC
>DASPKB010000084.1:0-2037 GCA_035628315.1 Gemmatimonadales bacterium
GTAGGGAGAAGGCACGGCTCCCCGAACGGTGCCCCAGGTGTGGTCGAGGCCACCCCGGAGTGTCCATCGCCGTGAGACGCCATAGCGAACATCGAAATTCGCCGACCCGTTGCAGCCCGGAATCCTGCACCCCCCAGCTGACGCCCCATACTCCAGTGCACCGGCGGGCACCATGGAGGGCAGCGCGCGGAAAGTCCGATTGAACGTGCGCACCTCACCAAACGGGCCGTACGCCACGAAGTCGACTGGGTTCTCGCCGTAATGCACTGGCAGCGTCAGCGAGTACCGGCCCAATGCGTCGGTGGAGTCGAAACCCACCAGCTGGCCCTCCCGGTATGCCTCGACGCTCCAGTCCGGCGGAAGGGTCCCGGCAAAGGGCAAATCCTCCACCAGAATCGCGCGGCTGACGGGCGCGTTTGTAAACGAAACTCCCCGCAGGAACTGAGGGCGGGGACCAGTGCTGGGAGCATCGCCGAGGCGGAGCTGCGTGAACCACCGGTGCCCTGGCCAGGCACGAGACCAGGCACCCTCGATTTCGGGCGAGCCATCCCCACTTCCCCGTGCGCGGATGGCAGCGGAGCCGCCCCCGATTCCCAGGCCTAATCCAACGTCATAGGAACTGGTGGCTGCCGAGTTCTGACTCGAAGCCCGCACCTCATAGGCGAACACGAGGCCGGAGCTGGCCCGCTCGGGTCCCCGGTAGACAAGCTCGGGTGCCAGCGAACGCTCACCGCCAACCTGAATAGCACGCGCAGCGTCGCGTTGAATCCGCCGCGCGAGAGGAAGATGCTCGGGATTATGGACCTCGACTGTGGCCCCTTCCCGATCGATGCTGGTGGAGAGACCGAAAAGTCCGGAAATCAGACCGACAGAGCCATATACCTCCCCCTCCACCATTCGGAGGTCCTGGTCAGCCTTCCTCGTCCGGTCTGCGCCCAGCCTTGTAATACCCGAGTCTGCGTCGATTACGAATGGGGTTTTAGCGGGTTGTATCCGGCCGGTAATCCGAGAGCCACTCCTCTGGTAGGCGAGCTGAACGAAGTCGAGCCAGTCGGTCAAGTGGAGGAGGAGCCTGTCCTCGGCCCAGTACCCACGCAGCACCCGCCGGGCAAGACGACCGAGCTGCACTTCGAAGAGGGCCGACTCCATCCCCGCCATGCTGTCGGAGGACGGCATGAGGTTCACGTCGGGAATTCTCGTGAGCACGTCGCCGGGAAGAGCCGGTGTCTCGGGGCTTGACCGCGGCTCTCGGCCTACTCGCGGCCTGCTCGAAGCGGTTTTCCTCACTTGTAACGAAGAATTGGCTGGGGGAAGCCGCCCGAGACTGGCTGGTAACCGAGCTGCAGGCGAGTCCACTGCGTGCTCAACGGGGGGGACCCGCAGTTGCTCAGCGCTCGTGTCGCGATCCGCTCCTCCGCGCAGCAGCGTGGACAGAGGTAACGCCAGAGCAACTGCGCCGGGAATAAACCAGGAGCCGCGGGCCACGAGCTTCTTATAACATCCCGGTGACAGTGAGCACGACATTGCCACTGTAGTTGCCGGGCGCCTGATTGAGCGGTGGACTCACCGAGCCTCCCAGCCACACATATATGGTAGTGCTCAGTGGAGCGGCCGGGATGGTCTGGGTGGTGCTGGGGTTGAAGGTGGTGCCGGTCGCAGGATTATTCGCGGTGTTTCGCAACCCGTCAGTGGCGCTGAAGGTGATGGGGATGGCCGTTCCCGGTCCGGTCAGCGTGGTCGGTAGCGTGAGTTGAAACGTGCCCCCGGCCAGGAACGTACCGGCGATGCTCCACTGCGCCGCACTCACGCTGGTCTTGCTGACGCTGGTCGTGGTGCCCGAGACGATGGTGCCGAAGGCCAGGTTCCTCAGCGCGGTCACCTGCGCACTCGCTTGCGCGGTCGGAAACAGGAGCGCCGAGACCGCCAGGAGTGCGGAGCTTCTTCTCATGGCAGCACTACTTCCATGGTCCGCCGGACGGGTACGGTCGGCAGCAGCATCTCAGACGGAAGATCGGGACGGCTGCTCACCGCCTCGAC
>DASPKB010000085.1:0-3206 GCA_035628315.1 Gemmatimonadales bacterium
GGCCGGTAGGTCGGTCCTTCAGCGCTGCCTACGGTGTAGCTCGAGTAGCTGGAGTCCTGAAATCTTACGAACACGCGCTCGATGTGTCCGTTCAGCTCCCAGCCGCCGCGGAGCTGGAAGGTTGCGTCGAGCTGCTCCCGCCCCTCCAGGCCTGGCGTAAACCCGAACTTGTCGTAGAGCCAGGTCCGTTCGGGACCGAAGAACACCGTGAGGTTTTCCAGCAGTGCGCCGCGGGCACCGTAATGAGTGAGCCGGTTGAATGCGCGGCCGGTCACCACACCGGTACGCAGGCGGTTGACGAAACCGGCCTGAGCATCGAACCCATGACCCTGGCCGGTGAGTAGGTAATTGAATCCCCAGGTGCGCCCAGTCCGATCGTACTCGGCCTGCCAGATCGGCGCGTTGCGTGACCCTAGGGCGTTGCTGGTCCAGGAGCGGCCGTACTGAAACTGGGCATAGTACAAACCCCACACGTAACGGAAGTCGCCGGCAAGGACCCGGTTGTGCCGTCCGGATTGATCGCGGTTGGTGAAGGTGACCCCCGCAATGGAGTTCTTGCCGAAGTCACGCCGTAGGCGGGTAATGTTGAACCAGGCGTCATCTGAATCCGTATCATCTACCGCCGTGAGATGGGCCACGCCAAGCTGGCCAAACTTGCCGGTGAGCTTGGCACCCGCCTTCGGATTCACGATACGCCGGGTGTACACCAGGGTTTGAGGCGAACCGAAGAGCTCGATGCCTTCGAGGAAGAACGGTCGCTTCTCGGGAAAGAACAGCGCGAAGCGCTCGTTTACCGTGACCTGGCCCGCATCGCTCTCCACCTGGCTGAAATCAGGATTGATAGTCGCGTCGAGCGCGTAGCTGCTGAACCCGAGCCGCAGGTTAAGGCCGGCATCGGGGTTCACCTCGTCCCGGGTGAATTCCCCGCTGCTCCCATCCCGGATGCCGTTCGCGGAGGCGGTGACGAACGGCTGGGCCTCGATGGTAACGCCGTGCCTCATGCCGTGCAGACCGCCGAGCGCGCCCTCCTGACCGAGGAAGCTCGCGTTCGCCCGACGCACATCGGTCCAGGTATCTGTGTACCCGGTTCGCTGCACCACCCGCGTGACATTGAAGCCCCAGGTCTGCGGGCCGCTACCGGGATAGCGGAGGCTGCGAAACGGGATACGGATCTCGACTTCATACCCACGGTCGGTTATCCGGCCCTTGGAGTCCCAGGTGAAGTCCGGATTCTTGTCGGTGCTGCCGGGAATGAGGCTGCTCACCTGGCCGGCGCCTTCACTCCGAACCCCGTCGCTCTGTACGCCGAGCGGGTTTACCCCGAAGAAGAACGCCCGTCGGCGATCATGAAAGGTGTCGAGATCGAGCACAACGTGGTCATCGTTTTCAATGTTGTCCCGGTCGGCCACTGTGGCGCGGATCGTTCGGGGGCTCCGGTCGTCGGCTATGATCGCAAAGTAGATTGCATCAGGTGCGTACCAGACGAGGACCTCGGTCTTTTCCTCGGCAGGACGTCCGTCCACCGGCTGATACTGCCAGAAACCGGTAAGTCGTGTCGCACGCGACCACGCCGCCTCGTCCAGCCGGCCATCGATCTGGATCTCGCTCTCCAGTCGCGGGATGTCGGCCGTGGGCGAACCTTTGCCCTCGACGATAGCGCCCGACTGGGCGCCGGATGCCTGAAGGAGCAGCAGAAGTGCGAGCACGGTCCGCTGAGTTGAAGTGGAAACCGGCCTGGGGCGGCCGCACTGAAGATAGCGTCAGGAAATTATACGTGGAGGACAGCAACCAAGTTTCTGCATTACTGTCCCTTGGAATGGCAAGCGAAACATTCTGGACCGCTGCTATCGCCATCCTGCTGGCACTCATGATTGCTGCATGGGTGCAGGGCATCTACTGCTACGTGCAGATGGTGCGCCATCGTCGGCCCGGCATTCCGGCGTTCTCAATGCTCTGGCCGGCGGATTCCCTGACGGACCAGGGGCTACGTTACCGGCGGCGGGCGCTCCGGAGCTATGTTGCGTTTGCCGTTCTGGCGTTGCTCCTGGTGGTACTCAGCCAGATGCTGCCTCCTGAGCCATGAGGTGGGCAGAGACAGTTATCGATGCGCTTCGGGCTGAACTGCCGGTACTCCCCAGTAGCGCCGCAATGAGCTGACGATCACCGGCAGCCCCCTGAAAACGCAGAAGACCAGCGCGATCCACGCGGTAAGCTGGAACACACGCAGCAGCGACACTCCGGTGGCTGAGTCCGCTGGATCTTCGGGATACGCGTCCAGCGCCAGCACCAACGCCAGTCCGCAGAAGGTCACCACCTTGCTCACCGCATACCCGGTACGCATCCAGGTCGAGCCCACCAGGAATCGGCCCAATGATGTTCGGTGCTGCTCGAAAGGCGCGGTTCCCTGCCCGACCCCTATGCTTCGCAGTGCGTCGGTCAGGGTCGTTCGAGCGATAATGATTATCGGTATGAGCAGCGGGATCATGCCGAGGTCAGCAAAGCAGACCCACAGCACCAGCTCGTACGTGCGGTCGGCCGCGATATCGAGTACACTCCCGAATAGACTGGTCTGCCCGGTTTTGCGTGCGACCATTCCGTCAACGGTGTCCAGCATGAGACCCGCAAACAGCAGCACCACACCGGCGAGCTGCGCTGTTGGAGACCCGTAGTAGAGGATGAGCACAATCAGGAGCAGCAGCGGGAAGCGCGAGAGCGTAATCCAGTTGGCCAGCATCGGCTCGCCTCCGTCAACGGGGTTCCAGGGGAGCAATCAAACCGTATGCACCGGCTGATACTGGCGCTAGCCCGACTCGGGTTGATGGCTGCCATCCCGGCTGGTCTGTTCGCCCAGTCCGCGGAGGATACCACTGCGACTTCCCTCAGCAGACTGGTGACTGGACTATCACCATCAGCGCGGCTTCGGCTCAGCTACGGTGGTGAACGCTGGAGCGGCCGGCTGGAGGCACGGCATGCCGACTCCTTGACCATTGCCGGCACAGCGGTAACCCGTACCATTCCGCTAGCTGCAATCGACACGCTCTGGCTCCACCGCGAGAGCCACACCGCTTTGGCTGCTGGGGCGGGTTTCGGCGCTCTGATGTTCGCCCTGTTTCAGCTCAGTGATGACCGTTACTATGGCACCCGATTGGGCGCGATCATCTTCCTCGGGTCGGCCACAGCCGGCTTGCTGATCGATGGGATGTCTG
>DASPKB010000086.1:0-7017 GCA_035628315.1 Gemmatimonadales bacterium
GCAGCTCGCAAGGAAGTTCAGGCGGCCCGCCAGCGGCTGCTGCGCCGGCTGGACACACTGCTCCGGGGACTGGAGGCCGGAGCCGCGCCGACTGACGCCTCGGTCACCGTACGAGGGAATCGCTACGTCATTCCGGTCCGCAGAGATTCGCGAACCCGCCCGGCAGGCATCATTCACGACGAGTCCGGCAGTGCCGGCACTCTGTTCATCGAGCCGTCCGAGACTATCGAGCTGGGCAACGCGCTCAGGGAAGCGCAGGTCGAGGAGGAGCGGGAGACCCTGCGGGTGCTCCGGGAGCTCACCGATCTGCTCCGGCCTCACCTGCCCGGCATCCGTGATATCGTGGAGATGTGCGTTGCGGTTGACGACCTGGTTGCCCGCTCCCGCTATGCTGTGGCGGCGCAGGGAGAGAAGCCCGTAGTCGAAGCCGCTCCTGCCGGGCTCATCATCGTCAACGGCCGCCATCCACTGCTGCTGGCCGGCGCGGTTGAGGTGGTTCCCTTCGATCTCGAGCTGAGCTCCGAGGAGCGCACACTGCTGGTGAGCGGTCCTAACACCGGCGGCAAGACCGTGCTCCTCAAGGCGGTGGGTCTCGCCTCGGCATTGGCCGGATCAGGTATCATCCCGCCCGTAGGCGAAGGCAGTCAGCTCCCGATCTTTCGCCAGTTCTACGCCGACATCGGAGACCGGCAGTCCATCTCTGCCAGTCTTTCCACATTCAGCGCCCACGTGCGAATGTTGCGGCGCATACTGGACGAGTCGGACGACGGTGCACTGGTGCTGCTGGACGAGATTGGCAGCGGAACCGACCCCGTAGAGGGTGCCGCCCTGGCGTCCGCCACCCTGGTGGCGCTCACCGGCCGCCGTGCGATGACGCTGGCCACCACCCACCTCGGTGCCCTGAAGGAGCTGGCCGGCCAGACCAGCGGCATCGTTAACGCTTCACTGCAGTTCGATGCCGCCACGCTGACGCCCACGTACCGGCTCCTCAAGGGAGTGCCGGGACGGTCGTACGGTCTCGCCATAGCGCGCCGGCTCGGAGTGGCGAACACGATTCTGGCTGACGCCGAGGCTCGTGTGCCCGACGCGGAGCGGCGGCTGGATGCCTTGCTCGCCACAGTGGAAGAGCGGGAGCGGGAGCTCCGGGTCAGGCAGCAGGAGCTGGAGGAACGCGCCATCGAGCTGGATTCACTTCATGCTCGGTTGACCGCTCAGAACGAGGCACAGTCCGCGCGCGAGGCCGAGCTCAAGCGCCGGGAGAAAGAGGCCGAGCGCGAAGGCAGAAAGCAGGCGCGGGCGCACCTGCTGGAGGCTCGGCAGCTGGTGGAAGACGCTCTTGCCGCGGCACGGGGAGCAGTAGACGATGCGGCGGCCCGGGAAGCCAGAAGGCTGATCGAAGAGGGAATCCGGAATGAAGGAGAAGCGCTGGAGAGGGCAGAGAAGGCCGACAGGGCAGATAAGGCAGAGAAGGAAGCTGTTGTCGTAGGAAATCGGGTCAAATTGACAACGGGCGGAGCAGGGCAGGTGCTCGAAGTGAGGAGCGATGGCAAGGTTGTGGTTGGCGTTGGCGCGATGAAAATGGTGGTCGATGCCGATCAAGTTACTCCCACCGGCACTTCACCCAAGCTTGCGACAAACACTCCGCCCTCTCCGCCTTCTTCGCCTTCTCCGTCCTTTGAAGTCGACCTGCGCGGGATGACGGGGGACGAAGCCGAAACCGCGACCCTCGCCGCCGTGGACGCTGCGGTGCTGGCGGAGCAGCCCTACCTTCGCATCATCCACGGGATGGGAACCGGGGTGGTGCGGGAGCGAGTGCGGCGGGTCGTAGCCCGGGACCACCGGATCTCCAAGTACGCCTTCGCGCCCCGCAATCAGGGCGGTACCGGAGTCACCATCGTCGAGTTCTCCGCGTGAGCATGATCCCGGAAGACACGATCGAGCAGGTCCGCGACAGCGTAGATCTGGTCGACCTGATCGGGGAGGCGGTGTCGCTCAAGCGGACCGGTGCCGACTACCGAGGCCCCTGTCCCTTCCATGGCGGCACCAACCGGAACTTCGCGGTGATTCCGAAGAAGGGTCGCTACTATTGCTTCGTCTGCCATGAATCCGGCGACGTGTTCTCCTGGTACATGAAGCGCCTGGGGCTGAGCTATCCCGATGCGGTGCGGGAAGCCGCGCGCCGCGTGGGTATCACCATCCCCGAGCGGGCGGAACGCGCCGGTCCTGATCCACACGAGCAGCTCTATGGCGCAGTCGATGCTGCGCACGACTGGTTCAAGCGTCAGCTGCTGGAGCTCCCCGACGCGAGGATTGCACGGGAGTATCTGGAGCGCCGACAGATTCCGCTCGAGACGGCAGCGATGCTGGGTCTTGGCTTCGCTCCCCAGGGAAAATCCTTTCTGGAGGCGATGGGCTCACTGGGTATCCAGCCTTCAGTGCTGATCCAGGCCGGCCTTGCGGCCGAGCGGGAGGACGGAGTGCTCACCGCGCGCTTCCGGGGAAGGCTCCTTTTTCCCATTCACGACCTGCGCGGCCGGCTGGTCGGTTTAGGGGGAAGACTGCTGGCCGAGGGCGAGCCCAAATATCTCAACTCGCCGGAGACCGAGATCTTTCATAAGGGGAAACAGCTTTACAACCTGCACCAGGCCAAGGCAGCCATTCGCAAGGAAGAATCGGTCATCCTGGTGGAGGGCTATTTCGATGTGCTTCGGCTGGTGCTGGCCGGGGTCGAGCATGTGGTAGCGCCACTCGGCACTGCTCTGACGCCGGATCAAGGAGCCCTCCTCCGCCGTTATGCCAAGTCGGCAACCCTGCTGTACGACAGCGACCGGGCGGGGCTGCAGGCCACATTCCGGGCCGGCGACGAACTGCTGCGGCACGAAATCCGGGTTAGGGTAGCGACCCTGCCGCCTGGTGAAGACCCCGATACCCTGGTGGCAAAGGGGGGGCCCGAAGCGCTGGAGCAGGTCCTGGGCGACGCGGTCGATCTGCTCGAGCGCAAGATTCAGCTGATGGAGCGCAAAGGATATTTCGAGGGATTCGAGCACCGCCGGGATGCCGTCGATCGCCTGCTCCCCACCATTCGTGCCGCGGCGGACCCGATCACCCGCGAGCTCTATCTTTCGCTGACCTCTGAACGCACCAAGATCAGCAAGGAGGTGCTGGAGAGTGAGCTGGCAAGTGGCCGGGGGCTGGCCCGAAACGTGGGAGCTTCGAGCCGGCGCAGTTCCGCGTCGACCGGGCGGGAGACTGGGCAGACGGGAGGCCCTCGGCTCGGCCGAGTTCGCACCAGTCCCGAGAGCAAGCTGGTTGCCGCCCTGATTGCCGGTCCCGAATGGATCGAGCATGCCCGGCAGGAGATCGAGCCGTCGCTGTTCGGGTCTTCGAAGCTTCGTGAAGTATTCGAGGCCATGATCCGGAGCGACAGTGAATTTTCGGGTCAGCTTCCGCCCGGTTTATCCGATGACGCGGCGGCGGTCTGGTCTCGGCTCAAGGAAATCTCTCAGGGGTGGAGCCAGGAAGGTTTGGGGAAGATCTATGACAGCGCATCGCAGATCCTTCGCGCGCGGCCCCACTACCGCCAGATGGATAGCCTCACCGATCCGGGCGAAAAGCGTCGGCGGCGCGCCGAGTTGCGAGCGGAGTTCCCCGCAGCCGACGCGTGGTACGATTATCAGAAGGCTGCCCTGAGAGAAGTACGCAGGGTCCAGGGGCCTCGGGGAGCCTGATGCACGCTGATCTTCTCAAGCTGCTCGATCTCCAAGCCAAAGACGCGGTACTCACCTCCCTCGATGAACAGCTGGCGAGTCTGGAACACGAAGCCGGCCAGTTGGACCAGAAGCTGCAGCAGGCGCAGGCCAACCTCGACGCGGCGCGGCGGTCGCTGGTCGACGGACAGCGCCGGCGCGATGAGCACGAAACGAGAATCGAGAGCTATCGCACCTTGCAGGATCGCCGGCAGCAGCGGTTGGATCAGGAACGGAATCCCAAGGTGGCGTCAACTCTGATGACCGAGCTCGACCTGGCCCGGTCGGTTCTGGCCCAGGAGGAGAACGACTGGGTACGGAGCGCCGATGCGGTCGTGCAGCTGGAGCACAGGGTACACGCCGAGGAGCTCAATTTGAAATCGATAGAAACGTCCCAGGCGCCGGAACGTGCTGCGCTGGCGGAGCGGCGCAGCGCCCTCCAGCTGGAGCGTGCCACCGCACAGCGCGACCGCGATGCCACTGCGGCTCTCATCGACAAGCCACTACGCATTCGCTACGACCGGCTTCGGCGCAGCCGCTCCACCGACGTCGTAGTTCCGTTAAGGGGTGGCGCATGCGGCGGGTGTCACACGGCAATCCCGCTCAACCGGCGAAGCCAGATCAAGGCGGGCACAGTGCTGGATGGATGCGAGGTCTGCGGAGCTATTCTGTACCCGGCGGAGTCCGAGGGGTCAACCTGATGGCTCTCGAGATCGATACCGTTCCTCCGGTGAGCGTCTTTCCGGCACCGCCCCTTCGCTGGCGCGTGGTTCCGCCGCCCGATCCTCAGTTGGCCCAGGCACTCTCAGCGGCGCTCAATGTGCCCGCGGCCCTGGCCGGGCTCCTGGTACAGCGAGGTCATGGCACCGAGGCCCTCGCGCGCCGGTTTCTTCGCCCCGCATTGGCCGAGCTCTCCGATCCATATCGGCTCAAAGGCATGGCGGAAGCGGTGGACGCGATCGTCCACGCGGTCCGGGCCGGCAAACGCATTCTGGTTCATGGCGACTATGACGTGGATGGGCAGTGCGCCTCGGCACTGCTCACTCGGGTCCTTCGGTTGGCCGGCGCCGATGTTCTGCCTTTCCTGCCGCACCGTTTGCGCGATGGTTATGACTTCGGACCCGCTGGACTGGAGGCGGCTCGTATCGCCCGGGCATCCCTGGTCATCACCTGTGACTGTGGGATCACCGCCTACGATACGGTGGCTGCTGCGCGCGCAGCCGGCATCGAGGTTGTGGTCACCGACCATCACCTTCCGGGAGAGCAGCTACCTCCCGCGCTCGCGGTGATCGATCCCCAGCAGGAGGACGATACCTCGGATGCTGGCTGTCTCTGCGGCACCGGCATCGCCTTCAAGCTGGCCCAGGCGCTGGTGCCGGCGCTCGGGCTTCCCGCCCCCCTGCCGTTACACCTGCTCGACCTGGTGGCGCTGGCCACCGTGGCGGACGTGGTGCCGCTCCAGGACGAAAATCGCATTCTGGTGAAGCACGGTCTCAAGGTGCTGCACAGTAGCCGCTGGCCCGGCGTAAGGGCGCTGCTGGATGCAACCGGTCTTGCCGGCAAGGAGGTTCGGGCCCACCATCTCGGATTCATACTCGGTCCCCGGCTCAACGCTGCGGGACGGGTCGGAGACGCCACCGACGGGCTCCGGCTGCTCCTGTGTGACGATCCGGGAGAAGCAGCCGCGTTGGCGCAGCGGCTTGAAGGAATGAACGTTGAACGGCAGGCGCTGGACCAACGCATTCTGGATGAGGCGCTGGAGCAGATCGAGCGTACCGCCAATCCGGAGCGTGATGCCGGTCTGGTGTTGAGCGGAGACGGCTGGCATCCAGGCGTGGTCGGCATTGTGGCGTCACGGGTGGTGGAACGGTATGGCCGCCCCACCTTTCTCATCGCATTCGACGGAGATATCGGTAAAGGCTCCGGCCGGAGCACGTCTCGGTTCAATCTTCACTCCGCGCTCCTTGCCTGTGGGGACCTCCTGGAGAGATATGGCGGCCACCACATGGCCGCGGGTCTCACCATCCGCCGGAGCAGACTGGACGAGTTCCGCGACCGCTTCGTCGACGTGGCCCGGCAGCGGCTCGCTCCAGAGGACCTCGGCCCGGAGCAGCGGGTAGACCTCGAGGTGAGTCTCCCGGAGATCACCCGCGATCTCGAGCGGCTGTGTCGGTATCTGGAGCCCTGCGGCCAGGGCAATCCCAGCCCGGTTTTCGGCGTGCGAGGGGTCCAGTTCAACAGCCGAAGTGTGGTAGGAAACGGTCACCTCAAGGGCGCGCTCGATGATGGACACAATCGGGTGTGGGCCATTGGCTTTCAGTGGGCCGACCGGGTGCCTTGGCTGGGGGACGGGCTCGTGGATGCGGCATTCCGGATCGAGTGTGATCAGTGGAATGGCCTGAGCTCGCTGCAGGCGCGGCTCTGCGCGCTTACGCCACATAGTTCCAGTTGATTCTGATCCGGTGAATGAGAATCGTGGCAGGGCAGTACGGCGGCCGACGATTGATCATCCCCAAGGACAGTCGGGTCAGGCCGACTGCTGACCGAGTCCGCGAGGCCTGGATGAGCATTCTGGGAGATCGGCTGCTCGGCGCACGGGTACTCGATCTATTCGCCGGAAGCGGGGCACTTGGCCTGGAGGCGCTGTCGCGGGGCGCCAGCTCCGCGACATTCGTAGAGCTGAATCCCCCTTCCCTCAAGGCACTGGAACAGAATATCGCCGCATTATCAGTCGGAGATGTGTCCACGGTGCACCGGGGTGATGCCATGCGCTTTGCCGGGAAGCTGCCGGAGGGTGCCTACGATGTCGTGCTCGCCGATCCACCTTACACCATCGATTATGCTGCCCAGCTGGTGGCGCTCTTCCGCCGTCGCCCGTTCGGGCGCATTCTTTCCGTCGAGCACCGGTCGGACGTCGCTCTGGCCGGCGACGACACCCGCCGCTACGGCGACACGGCCATCACATTCTGCCACGCTCCATGACCCGGATAGCGGTGTACCCCGGATCGTTCGACCCACCGACCCGAGGCCACGAGGACCTCGTGCGGCGGAGTCTCGCCCTGGCCGACCGCCTGATCGTGGCGGTGGCGGTGAATGTGCTCAAGCAGCCGCTGTTTCCAGTCGAGGAGCGCCTGGAAATGCTGCGCGCGGCTGTGGGGGACGACAGCCGGGTAAGCTTCCAGTCGTTTGACGGCCTGCTGGCGGAGTTCGCCAAGCGGGTGGGCGCCACCATCATCGTGCGCGGCCTCCGTGCGGTAAGTGATTTCGAGTA
>DASPKB010000087.1:0-3501 GCA_035628315.1 Gemmatimonadales bacterium
GACCGCGATCGCCGATGCTGCGGGGCCGCTGGCCAGGGGTCCGGCCGACACGGTCTATCCGGTGCTCGCCAGCGAGTACGTTCGCCGCCTGGCCGCCGACCGCCGAGGCTGGACCGTGGCAACGCTCCGAGGCAATCAGCGGCTCCGACGAGGCGCAGCGGCGTGGGAAGCGCAGCCTGCGGGCTTCGCGTCCTTCCCGCCGGCCAACGCGGTGCTCCTCGGACGCCAGCTCATCCGCGGCACACCGTGTGGGCTCAAGCCCCCGAGCGACACCTTGCCCTGCCTGCGCCAGTTCTCGTCCGACACGATCGCGCCGCGCGACCCTCAGACCAATGTGTTCCGCCGGCCCATCGCGCCGACCGACAACGCCTTTATCGACCAGACCTACCGCTACGGCTCGACCATGGGCGGCAATTTTCAGCAGCACCAGGGAGTCGAGTTCAACAATCCCGACGGCACTCCGGTCCACGGCATCGGGATCGGCCGGGTGGTGTACGCCGGCCCGGCGGAGCAGGGCGCGCTCACCGTCAGCATCCGGCACGACTACACCGTCAACGCCCGCGGCAAGACCTACCGGCTCTACTCCACCTACTACCACAACTCGGCGCTCCGGGTGAAGGTGGGCCAGCGGGTCAGCCGCGGCACTGTGATTGCCCGGGTAGGGAACACCGGCCGCGCCACCAATGACCATCTCCATCTCGAGATCTCCGCCTCGCCGGTGGACTCGATCGGTGCCATTGTGGATTCGCTCCAGCGCTTCCCGCCCTACACCACGAATCCCGAGCTCTGGATCGAGACGCTCCCCGGCACCGGCATCGTGGCCGGTCAGGTGTTCGATGCTTCGGGCGCGCCAATTCCACAGGCGCGGATCTACGGCATCGTCAAACGCGACCCGCCCGAGACTCCGCTCTCCTTTGTCGAGACCTACGGTGACAAGGCCCACCCGCACCCGCTCTACAACGAGCACTTCGCCATCGGCGACGTCCCGCCCGGTACCTACGTCCTCGGGACCGAGATCGGAGGGAAGAAGGTGTTTCGGACGATCCGGGTAGAGGAGAAGAAGCTGACCTGGGTGGTGTTCAAGCCGTAGCCGCGAGTCGCGCTCGCGAGTCGCGACCGACCACCCATGTTCATCGAGCTCACCGACCACCTCCGATGTCCCGAAGATCACGACGAGAGCTTTCTGGTCCTCCTCCCCGACAAGCTCGTGGGACGCTTCGTCAGGACCGGCCAGCTCGGCTGCCCGGTTTGCGGGCGCACCTTCGAGCTGACCGATGGAGTCTTCGACACCGGTTCTGCACCCCATCCGGCGATTCAGCCGAGCAGCCTCACCGGCGAGGCAGTGAGTGTGTTGGCCGGACTCAGCGGGCCGGGCGGCTACCTGGCGCTGGTAGGACCACCGGCCTCGCTCTGGGGCGAGATTGCCGAGCGTATGCCGGGCGTCGCGCTGGTGGCGGTGAATCCCGCGAGTGAGGTGACCGACGGTGATGGGGTGAGCGTGATCCGGAGCGGAAGGATTCCGCTCAAGTCGCGGAGCCTGCGCGGTGTGGTACTGGGAAGGCCCTACGCCGAGGATCCCTACTGGGTGGGCGAGGCTGCGCGGGTGGTGCTGCCGGGGCTTCGCCTCGTGGGGGAGGGCTCCGATCCGCCGGACGATCTGGTCGATATCATGGCGAGCACGGGCGCGACCTGGGTTGGCACCGTGCGGCGGTGAGCGTCAGCGGTTCTTCTTGGCGAACCGCATGATGAGGTACACCGCCAATCCCACTCCGAGCGCCACGCCCCCCATGATCTCCAGACCCACACCCGCCTCCATCCAAAGGTTGCCCTAACTTATCATCCTTGGACGTAGAGCGCCTCAATGGCCAACCGGTGGTGCTGCTCCACCACCCGCCGCTTGATCTTGAGCGTCGGCGTCAGCTCTCCCGACTCTACGGAAAAATCGCGCGGCAGGAGCAATAGCCGCTTCGGCACCTCGAAGCTGGCCAGGTCGCGGAGCGTAGTGCGCACCTCGCGGTCCATCTTGCTCTGCACGTCCGGCAGCTGGATCAGGTCCTCGAAGCTCTCCGCCCTGATGTTCTGGCTTTCGGCCCAGGCCTTGAGATTGGCCTCGTTCGGCACCACCAGCATGATGGGAAACCGCCGCCGGTCGCCCAGCATCACCGCGTTGGATACGAACTTGCTCGTCTTCACCAGGCTCTCGATCGGCTGCGGCGCGATGTTCTTTCCGCCCGCCGTGACGATGAGGTCCTTCTTCCGATCGGTGATCTTGAGGAAGCCGTCGGGATCGAGCATCCCGATGTCGCCGGTGTGGAACCAGCCGTCGGCGTCCAGCGCTTCGGCGGTGGCCTCCGGTTTCCCGTAATAGCCCTTCATCACGTGAGGACCCCGGGTGAGGATCTCGCCGTCGGGCGCGATCTTTACCTCCACGCCCGGTAGCGGCCGTCCCACGGTGCCGAGCCGGAGGTGCTGGAACGTGTTCACCGCGATCACCGGCGAGGTCTCGGTGAGCCCGTATCCCTCGAGGATCGGCATCCCCGCCGCATGAAAGAACCGGGCGATGTCGGGCGAGAGCGGCGCCCCGCCGGAGATGAAGAACCGGAGCCGTCCGCCGGTCCGCTCTCTCATCTTGGCGAACACCAGCCGGTCGGCCACCGCTTGCTGCGCCGCGAGCGCCGGAGGAACCCGTTGCCCGTTGAGCCGGAGGTCGACCCAGCGCTCGCCCACGTCCTTGGCCCAGAAGAAGAGCCGCTTCTTCACCGCCGATCCGCCTCGCACCCGCTCCAGCACCCGCGCGTAGATCTTCTCATAGAGGCGGGGCACCGAGGCCATCAGCGTGGGCCGCCAGCGCTCCATGTCGGCCGCCACCGTGTCCACGCTCTCAGCGTAGTTGATCACCACGCCGGCGTGGAACATCGAGTAGTGGCCGAACATCCGCTCGAAAATGTGGGACAGCGGCAGAAACGAGAGACACTCGTCGGTGTCGCGGAAGGTGAAGAGCTTGCAGGAGGTCGTGACGTTCGAGGTGATGTTGCCGTGGGTCAGCATCACGCCCTTGGCGTCACCGGTGGTGCCCGAGGTGTAGATCAGCGTGGCGAGATCGTCCGGCTTTGCCTCCAGCGCGGTTTCTTTCCACCGGGGATACTTGCTTCGTGCCGAGCGTCCCCGCTGCATCACCTGCTCCAGCGTCAGGACATCAGCGCCGGTGACTCCGTTGTCGAACGAGATTACGTGCCGGAGCCCGGCTACCCGCTGACGGATCGCGGCCACCTTCTCCAGCTGGTGTTTGGTCGACACCAAGATCGCTACCGCGCCCGAGTCGCACAGGGTGTATTCCACCTGCTTGGCCGGAAGCGTGGGATAGATCGGAACGTCGGTGCAGCGCGCCGCGAGGCAGGCGTAGTCCGCGATGGCCCACTCCGGCCGGTTCTCTGACAGGATGGCAACCCGGTCGCCGGGCCGCACCCCGAGCTCCAGCAGGCCGAGGCTCAGGTCCTGGAC
>DASPKB010000088.1:0-2319 GCA_035628315.1 Gemmatimonadales bacterium
AGTTGTTTAGCCTCGAGCTCGTAACGGTCGCCCACCATGACGGACGCGCCGAGATGCTCCAGTGCCAAAAAGTGCGTGTCCACCCGCCGGCGTCCGATCACATCACCGCCCGGCGGCGGCAACGTCACATTCCCGAAGCGGGCCAGCAGCGGCCCGGCCAGGAGGATCGAGGCCCGGATCTTGGCACACAGCGCCGGATCGAGGGCCTTAGGTTTCAAATTCCGGGTGTCGATACGGAGTGCGTTGGGACCGGTCCACTCCGCGCTGGCGCCGAGATCCTGCAGCAGCGCAAGCATCGTTTCAACGTCGCGGATGCGGGGGATGTTCTCCAGCGCCACGGGCCCGTCTGCGAGTACTGTGGCGGCAAGGATCGGAAGGGCTGCGTTCTTGTTGCCAGCGGGACGGACGGTGCCCTTCAGCGGGCGACCGCCGTGCACGAGAAATCGAGGAGGCATGGCCAAAGCTGACGTCGGCAGTGATTTGCGTCAAGCGGAATCAGGGGGTTGCGGTGCTGCCGCAGCGGCTTTGTATTAGCGTAATGGCCGACGGCCGGCCCGAACGGGTGGCTGTCCTTATAGTCGGTGAGCCTTCCCGGAGGTGACGGAGCTATGATGACACTCGCCGTGGTGCAAGTGGGTGCCTCCCCCGAGTGGGTAGGACCGACCGTAGCCATTTCCCTGGCGGTTCTGGCGCTTTCATTCCTTGGAATGGCCGTGGCAGTCGGGGTCGCCGTCCTGAAGCTGGCGGGCCAGGTGAAAAAGGTCAGCACGCTTGTTGATGGCCTGCAGGACGATGTTGTTCGTACCCTCAAAACGGTCCGCGGGCTGACCGAACAGGGCCAGGATCTCATGGTCCTGGTCCGGCACGAGGTGGGTGCCTTCGCTCAGACCGCCCGCCGGCTCCGCCGCAAGACGGTCCGCGCGGCCGACCGGGTGGAATCGAAACTGGAGGAGCTGGAAACCTTGTACGATGTGGTACACGATGAGGTCGAAGGCGCGGCGCTCGATGCCGCCGCAGCTCTTCGCTCGGTTCGTCGCGGAAACGGCATGATCGGCCGCGTGCGGCGGTTCCTGATACCGAGTCGTTGATGACCCTGCCCCGCTTCTCGCTCGCCTTTGCGAGCGTGGGGCTCCTGCTGTTCCTGCTGCCAACCGAGGCGCACGCCTGGACGCCCGGCACCCACATTTATCTGGGCGAGTCGATCCTGGCCAATCTGTCGTACCTGCCGCCAGCGATCGGCGACCTGCTGCGCGCGTTCCCCTTCGACTTTCTATACGGCAACATCGCAGCGGACTCCTCCATCGCGAAGCATTACGCTCCGCTCGGAAGACACTGCCACTACTGGCATGTGGGCCAGGAAATTCACAACCTCGCGCCGACCGACGCGTTGCGTGCCTTCGGGCTGGGTTATCTCAGCCACCTGGCCGCAGACACGATTGCCCACAACTACTTCGTTCCGCGGCAGCTGATGCTTACGAGCAGTACGGCAGCCGTGGGCCACTCCTACTGGGAAACCCGGATCGAAGCCCACCTCGGCGATGCGTACGCCCGCGCCGCCAAGGACGTGATCCTGCTGGATCATGCCCCGGCTGATGCCCATCTGGACCGTATCATCGCTCCCACCATCTTCAGCGTGCGCACGAACCGCCGGCTGTTTCGGGGCATGGTTCACCTCACCGAGACCACCAGCTGGCAACGAGCCAGCCAGGTGGCGCGAGAGTACAGCCGCTGGCCATTGTCAGACGACGATGTCGAGCGCCACCTCGGCTTGTCTTTCGATTTCATGGTGGAGTTGCTGAACGAATCCACCGCTGCGGCCCGCCACCTGGATCCGTCGGGAGAGCGGCCCCTCAAGACCGCAAAGGAAATCCGCCGCAAAGTGATTCGCGAGGCCGGGCGCCGGGACACGGCCGAACTGCAGGAGGCTGCGAAGGAGCACTTCGGACTTCCCCCGCGCCCGCTGAACTTCTGGAGCAAGATCCCCAAGAAGCTCCCCTGGAGAGCTCCTGAGGGCACCGCACCCTCCCCCCGGCACCTGGTGGGCGAGCGCTGACCTTCGTACCGACCTCACGTCTTCGGATGAAGAAACTTCGCTGGCTGCCGCAGAACCTGCTGGCCGGGGCGATGGTCGTGGGCTGGATGGCTCCGGTTTCGGCGGTGAGCCAGGACTCCACTGCGACATCCCTCCGCATCGCGACCGATCCGCCGCTCCTCACCGAGGGCAGCCTCGGTTGGCTCACGGTTCAGCCGGTTGGCTCCGACAGTGTTGTCGGAGGAGAAGCCGGTGGGGAAGCTATCCATTTCGAGCGGCGGAACGAC
>DASPKB010000089.1:0-5947 GCA_035628315.1 Gemmatimonadales bacterium
CGGGCTCAAGCGCAGCTGGATTGTCGTCCATCCTGATAACGTCGCGTCGCTGCGAACGATCACCAGCGTTGCCTCCAGCCGGGTTCTTGGGATTGTGACTCGGCTCAAGGTGCTGACCTGGATTCGCAGCCGCTACCGGGCTCTGAGTGCCCCGGTGCAGATCGAGGGTGCGCTCTCCGGCTAGCCGGCATTTGACATCCCGACTGCAGAAGTCGTAATTTCCCGCCATGGGTCTCCACGCCGCTCATTGCTGTTGCTGTAGCACGGAACCACCCGATTCCGGGGCGGCCCTCGCGATGGCTTAAATCACCTAAGTTAGACACTTCGCCGGCCGCGCCTCTTGGAGGTTCGGCCGGTTCTGCTTTCCGACCGCTATTGCAGCTCATACAAGGAGAACACGATGACCCCAGTTCAATCCGCTCCTTCGGTCACACCAATAGAAGAGCGAGGGTACGCCCATCCGGAGGTGCTGGTCTCGACCGACTGGGTGGCTCAGCACAGCGATGATCCGAAGGTTCGCCTGGTGGAATCCAACGAGGATCTGCTGCTGTACGATACCGGCCATATCCCCGGAGCGGTGAAGATCGATTGGACCAACGATCTGAACGATCCGGTCGTGCGCGACTACATCGACCGGGAGCGGCTCCAGCGCCTGTTGCGGTCCAAGGGCATCAACAACGACACGACAATTGTCTTCTACGGGGACAAGAACAATTGGTGGGCCACCTACGCTCTCTGGGTCCTCCAGCTATTCGGGATAGACAACGTGAAAGTGATAGACGGAGGACGGCTCCGCTGGATCGATGAGGGGCGTCCCCTGACTACCGACCAGCCGAAGTACCGCGAGGGGAACATCACGGTGAGCGAGCGTGACGACAGCCGAATCAGGGCCTTTCGGGAGGATGTGCTGGAGCACCTCAAGAAAAAGGGCCAGCTGGTCGATGTGCGAAGTCCGGAAGAGTTTCGGGGAGAGAAGACCCACATGCCGGAGTATCCCCAGGAGGGCTGCCTCCGGGGCGGTCATATCCCCGGCGCGAAGAGCATCCCTTGGGCAAAAGCCATTGACCCAGAGACTCATACCTTCCGCTCGGCGGATGAGCTCCGGAAGCTTTATGTCCAGGACAACAACCTGCGGCCCGAAGCCGAGACGGTGGCCTACTGCCGCATAGGCGAGAGGTCGTCCCACACCTGGTTCGCCTTGACATATCTGCTGGGATTCAAGAAGGTCCGGAACTACGACGGCTCCTGGACCGAGTGGGGCAACGCGGTACGGCTCCCGGTGGAAAAAGGGGCGGGCAGCTAGCCAGTCGAGATCCGACGGGCGGCGCGGATCTGATCGGGGAAGTTGGTAACTATACCTGCCGCTCCAACGGCCCATAGTCGCTGTGCGGTTCTCGCGTCGTTTACGGTCCATACATGCACCGGACAGCCAAGCCTCCGCGCGGCGGCAAGGAATCGGGGAGTGGGCACCCGCAGTCCCCGATAGCGAAGCGGCACCGATAGAGTCCTATAAGCCACTGCGTGAGGCACGCGGCGAAGCAGCGCCCCCCGATAGAGCGCGCCGATCTCCGCCCCCGACGCCGCAACGGTGAAGGGCGGATTCCGGAATAGTTCGAGCGCTGCGTGGTTCTCCGAGGCGAACACGCACCGCTCGGCCGCCTTCATATCGAGCACCACCTGCCGAACCGGCTGTTGCGCCGGCACCTCCTTGATCTCTATCAGTAAGGGCACCTCCGGAAAGGCCTCGAGCACCTCCTGTAGAGCCGGGATACGAATAGAGCGTTCGCGGTACGGAAAGCTGCGACCATCCGAGGAAAATCGAGCACCGGCATCCAGCTTTGTGAGTTCGGCAAAAGAGCAGGACCGTGCCTCCCCGCGGGCGCCGGTGGTGCGATCGAGTGTGGCGTCGTGCAGGACCACCGGAACCCGATCCGCCGTCAGGCGAACATCCAGCTCGATGGCGTCCGCTCCCTGCTCGATGGCCAGCGCGAACGCCGCCATGGTATTCTCTGGAGCGAGGCCCGAGGCTCCCCGATGCGCGATCACTGGGCGCTCGCCGAGCTCCAGGAGGGGGTTCACCGGCGCTCCACCTGTCGAGGACTTTGAGCATGCCTGTATCCGTTGCGGACCTTCGTCGCGAATACGCCCGAGCCCGGCTGGATGAGGCGAATGTGAGCCCGGATCCTGTTACCGAGTTCGCGCGCTGGTTCGATGAGGCTGTGAAGGCCGAGGTGCAGGAGCCGAATGCCATGACGCTGGCAACTGCAGGCCCGGACAGTGCTCCCTCTGCCCGCATCGTGCTTCTCAAGGGCTTTGATGAGCGCGGCTTCGTCTTCTTTACCGATTACCGGAGTCAGAAAGGGACGGAGCTGGAGCAAAACCCGAGAGCGGCGCTGGTCTTCTACTGGCCGGAGCTGGAGCGGCAAATCAGGATCACGGGTTCGACCGGGCCGGTCGGGCGACAGGAATCAGAGGCATACTTTCGAACCCGGCCGAGAAGCAGCCGGATTGGCGCATGGGTTTCGCATCAGAGCCAGGTGATCGCCAGCCGCCAATCTCTCGAAGAACGGGTACCCGAGATGGAGCAAAGGTTTCCGGGTGAGGATGTTCCGCTTCCGCCCTACTGGGGAGGTGTCCGGGTAACGCCGGGAACACTGGAGTTCTGGCAGGGACGCACCAGCCGGCTCCACGATCGAATTCGCTACACGAAAATTGGTGGAGCATGGCGCATCGAACGACTCTCTCCATGATTCGTGCGGCATCGCGATCTTCATGACCCTGGCGGAACCGTGTAGGTTCCGGAGAGACGAGCCCACCTGATGCGGTAGCGGCACACAGTGCCGCCCCTGGCCCGGCATTCCTCTTCTACGATCTGTACCCCCTTCATTCCGCACATCTCCAAGGCCTTACGATGCCAGCCGATTACTGTCTGGCAATCCGGTGCGCTGAAGTTCTCGGCATCGATGGTGGTGAGCACGCCTTCGTTCGGACCGACGGGCTGGTATTCCCGCCGGCCCTTCTCGTAGTAGAGCGAGTAGATCGAGGGTGCCTTGGCCAGAAAGCCGTGCGCGTCACCCTTGGTGAGGTAGCCGCTGTGAATGCCGCTGAGATTCGTTTCGGCCGAAGCCTCTCCCAGTCGCTCGAAGAATCCCGGGTCTCCCGCCCCGATTTCCCGAACGATGGCCTCGTCCAGGGCTTTTCCCAGCTCGAACGGGTACCAGTTCGAGGTGAAGATCAGCTTGAGGACCCGCTGGTCGGCCTGAGGCAAGCTTTGGATGACCCGCTCCACTCCCTCCTTTCCCGCGAGCTGCTCGACAAAGGCGATGCGTGATTTCAGAATTGCGCCCTTGATCTGCTGCATGGCCTAGAAGTTCGCAGTGAGCCCCGCCAGTACCCGGCGCCGGAGCACCGACCCGCCATAGAGCTGAAAGCGCTTCTGATCCAGTACGTTGGTGGCGGTACCGTGAAGGCGGAAGTTGTTGTTCAGCCGGAAACCCGCGCCGATGTTCAGCATCTCGCTGGAAGGGACGTAGCCCTGGAAGACGCCGGCGGCCCACTGATATCCATCGGTCAGGCGCAGCGAAGCGTTGGCATCGAAACGTGGGCCGGCGTAGGCCAGGTTGAAGGTGGCCTTTTTACTTGGAGTGTTGGGCAGCAGCTGGTCACCAGCGGCTTGGGATTCCACCTCGAAGTCGAACCCGGTAAAGGTCACATCACCCCTGATCTCCGGAGTGAACTGGTAGCCAACGCCGAGCTCGACACCTCGCTCGGTAACCTCGCCGGCGTTGGTGTAGGAAAGCACAACGGCCCGGCTGCCGCCAGGCAGGGTGGCCAGCGCGGGCACGCCTCCAACCGTGGTTCCCGCGACCACGCTGGCATACCCAGCCTGCAACGTAGGAATGGGAGCACGAAGCGCAGCGGCCTGCGCCGGACTGATCTGCCCGCTGGCCTCGAGCTGGTCGATCCGCTGTCCCAACGCAGTCAGATCGGCAGGGACGTTGATCCCACCGTCGGTAAGCTGAAATGTCGGATAATCGGGGTTCACGCCCGGCAGCAGATCGGTGACGAAGTTCTCCAGGTGATTGATGTAAAAGTCGGCGGTGAAGTACAGGCCGTTGGAGAGAGATCCCTTGTAACCAAGCTCCCAGCCAAGCACCGTCTCCACGTCGAGATCCGCATTGCCCAGCGCCAGCACGGGTGTCGACGCCGAGAAATTCCAGGGAAGCGACGTGTGCAGCGTTAGCCCGGCGAGCGCCGGTGGTGGCAGGCTGGCCTGAACCTGCGTGTAGTAGCTTTCAATCCCGCCTTCGACCTGCCCCGGTCCCGCTGTGGGAGCCGCCGCTGGAGCCCTGAGGAAGAACTCGGAGTAGTTGGGGGTCTGGAACGCGCGGTTCACCGAAAATCGGAAGGAGTGGTTCTCGCTCGGCGTGAATACCAGGGCACCCTTCGGAGAGAACTGGGTTTCGAACAGGGTCCCATCGTCCACCCGTGCCGCTCCAACCAACCTGAGCTGCGACAGTACTCTGTACTCCAGCTGCCCATAGGCTGAGTAGTAGTCGTCGCTGCGGTCGTCGTTGACTGGGTCCATGAGAGTGCCGGAGGTGTTGACCTGGCTGTTGCGGTACGAAGCACCGTAGACCACCCGGCCGCGGTCTGCCTGAAAGTTCCAGTTCTGCTGCCCCTCGATGTGGAAGACATCACTGCGCTCTTCCAGATCCGCTCCGGATGAGAGCGCGACCTGCGGGTCCAAAGAGGTGCGGCTGTTCCAGAAGGCAAAGACGTTGTAGCGGTCGGCGGCAAGCGCCACCCGGGCATAGGGCTTGATCGCTTTGACAACCTGCACCCGGCCTATACCCGTGACGAATACCTCGTTCTGGACTTGCGCCGCACCGCCGTCGGCGGAGAGCACCGATCCGTTGTTGAGGTAGTAATCCAGCCGGGCGGAACCGTAGGTGTTCTCCAGCGGGCTACGGTCTCCCGACAGCTCACCCGTCACCGGGTTTGCGGTCTGTCCATTCAAGGGTTCGAATTCGCGGGTGAGGCCCACCGGCTCATCGGTGGCCTCTGCGTACTCCTGCTGGAGCGAGGTGCCGTTGGCCAAGGTTCGGGATCGGGTATAGGTATCACTCCGGTTGTATCCCACGTTGAGCCGGTAGCCAAAGCGGTCGCCGCCGAACACGCCTGCCTGGCGCAGGTCACCGCGAAAAGTTTCCAGCTCACCACCGCCGAGAGTCAGCTTGGTGCCGGCCACCTCACGCGCATCGGGTGTGACAATGTTGATGACCCCGCTGAATGCGTTGGCACCGTACAGTGCCGAACCCGGTCCCCGAACCATTTCGAGCCGTCCCAGGTCTTCCAGCGGTTGCACCATCCCGTTCCATTCCTGGGCGCCGAGGAAGGCAATGGACAGATCCCGGCCGTCCTGGAGAACCAGGACGCGGCGATTCAGCGAGGAATTGAATCCCCGCGCATTGACGTTGAAGTCGTTGACCCCGCTCTGTACCACGTCCACTCCGGGCACGGTCTGCAGAGCGAGCGGGGCCTGGCCGGTGATCGAGGTATTCTGGAGCACCTGAGGCTCGACCACCGAGATGGCGGCCGGCGCCTCCACGATGCGCTCGGGAGCTCGGGACGCGGCAGAGACCACCAGCTCCGTCAGTGCGACGGCAACCGGCTCGAGGGCGGCATCTACGGTGACGCTCTGGTCTGCCTCCACGGTTGTCTGCAGCTGCACCGGCCGGTAGCCCAGCCAACGGAAGACGATTGTCTGCGGTCCTTCGGGAACCCGGCGCAACGTGTATCGCCCATCAGTCCGGGTTACCGCGCTCTGCCCGGTGCTCTGGACTGTCACCGAGACGCTGGCCAGGGCCGATCCTTCGCCTGAGCGCGTAACCGTGCCGGTTACGGTGCCGGTGCCCTGTGCAGCCGCGGACCGGGGACAGATTCC
>DASPKB010000090.1:0-2055 GCA_035628315.1 Gemmatimonadales bacterium
GCCTGCCGGAGCAGCAGGATGTTCTGGCTCAGCACTCTCGCGAACTGGGTCAGCATGGTGTCGTTCGACTGCCTGAGCTGACCTGCATACTGCGGCGGCAATGCGCGTATCCATCGCACGAACTCGCCCACTGTGAGCTCGCCACCCTTGAACGTGGCTAGCTTCTTCTTGGAGCGGCGTGCCTCCTCCGGATTTTCCCCGGCAGCGCGCATGGCCTTCGGCGCGCCCTTTTCGATCTTGATCTCGTTCAGGATCGCCAGGCTATCCATATAAACCGAGTCGAGCCGTCCGCCAGCCGCTTGTTCCAGGTAAGAGGTAAGCCGATCGCGCACAGCATCGACCGGAGGACGCTTGATGATGTGGTAGCCAAACTGGGTCTCCACGACCCCGCTGGTGGCGCCGGGAGCCAGAGACCAACCGGCGCTATCGAACGCCGGCACGAACCGACCCTTGGGGCTGGGAGGCAGAAAACCCCGATCCACCTTGCTGCCGGGATCTTCCGACACCTGGGAGGCGACTTTCCCGAAGTCCGCGCCCCGCTTAATCCGCGCCAGCGTGCCCTCGGCCTTCTTGCGAGCCGTGTTTCGCACCTCTGGCACTGCATTGGGTGGAACCCGGTAGAGGATGTGCTGCAGCACGCGCACGTCGTTGCCCCGGTACACGCTGTCCGCTGCGTTGGGCGGCAGGACTGAACGCCGAGCCATCAACGTATCGTGCCAGTGACTTCCCTTGAGCTCGGCCAGTTGAGGCCAAACCGCCTCGGCAATGCTGGCCGAATCGAGCGGCAGCTTGCCATTGGCCACGGCCTGGGCAAACAGGGCGTAATCGATCCAGGCGTTTGCAACGAAGTTGGCGGCCTCGCGGTCGGGACGAACCCCTTTACCGCTGATCAAGATCTCCGCCAACCGCTGAGGCGACAACGTCTGATCACCCGCCTCGGCAGCGACATCGGCATGCGCGGAGAAAAGGTCACGAAAGCTGGAGCAGGCGCTGATGCCGGCTACCAGAAGCAGTACAGGAATCCAGACCAAGCGACGCATTGCTTCTCCGTCTTTGAGTGAGAGGTGAGCGGTGAGACGTGAGAGGGCTTCCTCATCGGCTCACCGCTCGCCTCATAGGGCCAATTGGTAACTTCTCACCTCGTACTTCTCGACTTTACTTCTTACCTCTCACCTCTCACCTCTTCCCTCTTCCCTCTTCCCTCCACCGTTCGATGCTGCCCGGAGCGCCCGCACCAGTGCCGGGACGATCGGCTCGCCGCCAAGGCGCATGAGCCGCAGCGAGAGTGGCAGCGTACGCCGTACCTCTGCAGCCAGCTGGACGTCATCGAGCGCTGAGGTGAGACCGGCGAGCCTCGGTGCGGTGCCCGGGCGGAAGGTGAGGCGCGCTTCCTCCCCGCGAATCAAGACGTTTTGCAGGCCAAGCTCTGCACCCATGACGCGAAGCCGCGCCATGTCGAGCAGGGTCTCGGCCATGACCGGCAGCGGTCCGAAGCGCTCACGCAGTTCATCCCGGAGCCCATCAATTTCACCGGATGTAGCGGCGCGCGCCAGTCGTCGATAGAGGTCCAGCTTGACGTCGTCATCCGGCACGTACGTGTCCGGCAGGTGAGCCGGCCGGTCCAGCACCACCTCGGGCGGCGGCGGCTGTTCGGCCGCGGCGCCCTGGCCCCTGAGTGCCCGGACCGTTTCCTCCAGCCACCGCATATACAGGTCGAAGCCCACGGCCTGCGCATGGCCTGACTGCTCGGCCCCCAAAAGGTTTCCTGCGCCCCGAATCTCCAGGTCCTTAAGGGCAATACGGTACCCGGCTCCCAGATCTGTATGATGCTCGAGAACCCGGAGCCGTTCCTCGGCTTCGGCATCGATCGTGTCCGGAACCAGCAGATAGCAGTAGGCCCGCCGGTGGCTCCGCCCCACCCTGCCCCGTAGCTGGTACAGCTGCGCCAGTCCGAATCGGTGGGCATCGTGAACCACCATTGTGTTGGCGTTGGCCACGTCGAGCCCGGATTCGACGATCATGGTCGAGACCAGAATATCGACCTCTCCGGCTACG
>DASPKB010000091.1:0-3084 GCA_035628315.1 Gemmatimonadales bacterium
TCCACGTGCAACCATACGCGATGCCGGCGACAGATCGCCGCTATGGCCGGCAGCGGATCCACAGCCGTTGACGAGGTGCTTCCGACCGTGGCGACGACACAGGCGGGGATGCAGCCTTCAGTGAGATCACGGGTGATTGCCTCCTCCAGGGCCTCCTCCCTCATGGCGTATGCACTCTGCACCGGAATCCGCCGCAGGTTGTCCAATCCGTATCCCGCAAGTTTGACGGCCTTGTCCACTGACGAGTGCGCTTCAGTCGAGGCATAGACCGTGAGCCGCCTGCCGCTAACGCCGTGCCCACCGCCTTCGGCGGCAAAACCGCTGGCACGCTCCCGTGCGGAGAGCAGCGCCACCAGCGTGGCCGTGGAGGCAGTATCCTGAATCGACCCCACAAACCCCTCAGGTAGAGCCACCATCTGGCGCAGCCATTCCATGACTACCTGCTCCAGCTCGGTGGCGGCAGGCGAGGTCGCCCATGACATACACTGCGCATTCAATGTGGCAGTGAGCATTTCGGCCAGAACGGAAGGCGGACTGGTGTTTCCCGGGAAGTAGGCGAACCAGCCTGGATGATTCCACAGCGTCATGCCCGGCATGATGATGCTTTGGAAGTCGGCGATCAGTTGCTCGAAAGGCTCGCCGTTCTCCGGGGCGGCCCCCGGCAGCCGCCGCATGACTTCACCGGGCTCGACCGGGGAGGTGATCGGCAGCTCACCGGCCCGCGCGAAATAATCGGCCATCCAGTCAACCAGTTGGTGACCATGCCGGCGGAATTCGTCAGGCTCCATGGATCCAGGATACTACTTTATAGCCAGAATGGCGCTCACTCAGCGGCCCGCTTCTTGGCCTGTTCACACTCCTCTGCCACCGGCCCGTAACAACCATCTGCCTCGACCGTTGGCGGGCCTGGCCTGGATGGCGCTCGCCCAGGTGTTCTTCGCCGGAATGAACGTGTGTACCAGGCTCGGGGCCCAGACCCTGCCCTGGTCCGAAATTGCCGCGGTGCGGTTTCTTCTGGGTGCGCTGATCGCATTCACCATTGCGTGGTACCGCGGCAGCTCCCTCAGGATCACCGACCGGGGGAACACTTGGCGCCGCAGCGTGTACGGTACCCTCGCCGCGATATGCACGTTTTACGCGCTGGCCTCAGCCCGGATTGACCTGGGTGACGTAGCTACGCTCGGCGCCACCGCACCGGTCTTCGTCGCCCTGCTGTCACGGCCGTTGCTGGCCGAGTCGGTTGGCTCCCGTGTGGCGATAGCGATCGCGGTGGGATTCGCCGGCATCCTGGCCGTACTCCGCCCCTCACTGGCTGTGGCCCTTCCCGTGGCGCTGCTGGCCACGGCCGGCGCCTTCTTCTATGCGCTGGCGATGATTTGGCTCCGCAAGATCGGCCCCGGTGAAAGTCATGAGGCGGTGGTGCTTCACTTCTCACTCGTGGCGCTAGGTACGCTGCTGGTGCTCGCTATTCCGGTATGGCGCTGGCCCGACCCCGAGAGTGCGCTGTTCCTGCTTGGCGCCGGCATCGGCGGTGGTGGTGGTCAGATCGCAATGACCCGGGCCTACGCTCTGCATCGGGCAGCTCCTGTGACTGCGCTTACCGGTCTTGGCATCGTGTTCACGCACCTTTTCGCGATGCCGGTATTCGGCGACACACCAGGCGAGTGGCAGCTTGCGGGATCAGTGCTCGTGATCGCGGCCGGTTTCCTGCTTGCTGGAGTTGCGCGCGAGCGGGGCAGTTCGACGCTCAGGCCGGCAGAGTAGGGCTGTATGTTTGCCGTATGACTTCCATAATCGCGCCAGTGAGCACTTCCCGAGCCGACGGTCTGGGATACGACCCAGAGCTTGCCTGCCGTCACCTGACGGAAGCTGATCCTCGCCTGGGTGAGCTGATGGAGAAAGCCGGCCCCTTTACCATGCGGCCGATACCGACGCAGAGCCTCTTCGCAGCTCTCGCCCGCTCGATCGTGTACCAGCAGCTCAGCGGCAAGGCCGCCGGTACCATCCTGAGCCGCACGATTCAGCTCTTTGCACCTCGCCGGTTTCCAACCCCGCGCGATCTGCTGGAGGCGCCAAACGAACGACTGCGCGCCGCTGGGCTCTCCGCCAACAAGGCCGCCGCGCTCAAGGATCTTGCCGCCCGTACGCTCGACGGCACCGTGCCTTCACTGGCTCAGGTTCGGCGAATGGATGACGAAACTGTCATCGAGCGCCTTACCGAGGTGCGGGGCATCGGGCGCTGGACCGTGGAGATGCTGCTCATTTTCCGTCTCGGCCGTCCCGACGTGCTCCCACTCACCGATTTGGGTGTGCGCAAGGGCTTCGCCCGAACGTTCAGGAGAGGACGAATGCCTGACCCAGCCGCCATGCTTAGACGGGCCGAACGCTGGCGCCCCTACCGGAGCGTCGCCAGCTGGTACATGTGGCGCGCTCTCGAGATATGACGAGCCTGCTACCGCTCACCCGGCAGGAAGAGGAGTATCAGCGCCGGACTCCTAACTGCTCGGCTCGATTTTCGAGGCGGCAGGAACATCGGGGACTGCGAGACGAGTGAGTTGCTGGCGGCGCTGCGGAACGTGCTGGCGCAGATGATGGCTCCTTGACGACCCTCTTGCGGGATCGGCACTTCTTCGGTTTTCTTTCGGTCGCGGGAGCAGTCGAGCACGCAATCTGAACAGGAGACCCAACCGATGTCGCGTAAGCCCCAGAAGAAAGCTCCGGGCGCCAAGCAGCCCGGCAACGCCATAAAGGATCCGGACCAGTGGACCACCGGTGAGGAGCCGATGACCGGTGCTCAGGAGTCGTACCTTCATACCCTGGCCACAGAAGCCGGCGAGGAAGTGGAGGAAGACCTCACGAAGGCGGAGGCCTCAAAGCGGATAGACGATCTCCGGGAAAAAACCGGCCGGGATGGGAGCTAGCCGCTTCCCTCCTGCTCTACATCGTTGAGCAGCTTGGCAACGTCCTGCGGAGTAAGCCCCACGTCCTGCAGAATCTGCTGGGTGCTCGGGCGGCTGAAGTCCTCTCGCCTGGCCTCGAACAGCAGTTCGTAAGCGTGGGGCCCATCCAGGGCCTGCTGTTGGC
>DASPKB010000092.1:0-4724 GCA_035628315.1 Gemmatimonadales bacterium
TAAGCGCAAGGCACCCTGGGACAAAGCGGCGCCCAAAAAATCATCTCACCGGAAACTTTCCCCTGGCCAGAAGCGAAGCGCTAAGAAATCTGCCAAGAAAGCCGGGCGGCCTTATCCCAACCTGGTGGACAACATGCGGGCCGCCCGTTCAAAGAAGAAAAAGAAGTCCTGAGCGCCTCGGCCTAGCGCCAGCGAAACAGCTTCAGTGCGAGTACAAAGCTGACTACCAGCCAGGCTGAGATTATCGCCAGCTCCGGAGCTACGGTCTGCCATCCCGCTCCCCGCAGGATGTTGGCGCGCAAGGCGTCGATGACGGCGGTGAGCGGCAGTGCCTGGATCATCGGCTGGATTGCCTCGGGAAACCGCGCGGCCGAGAAGAACACCCCCGAAAAGATCCACATTGGTAGCATCACCAGGTTCATCAGACCGGAAGCCCCTTCAATGGTCTGGGCGCGAGAGGCGATCAGTAGACCGAGTGAGGCAAACGAGAGGGAAGACACCAGACAGATCAGGACCAGCAGCGGCAACGATCCGCGGACCGGCACGCCGAAAGCCAGAACCGCGAACCCGAGGAGCAATCCCACTTCGATAATGAGAAGCGTCAGCCGGGACAGGGCAAAGGACGCCAGATACTGGAACCGGGACATGGGGGTGGCGATCAGCCGCTTCAGCAAACGCTTCTTGCGTGCGTCCACGATCGCAAAACCGAGCCCCCAGATTCCGCTCCCCATCAGATTCATCCCGACCAGGCCGGGCACCAGGAAGTCTATGTAGCGAGCCCCCCGCTCGCGCACCAGGCGATCAGCGACGGTTAGCGGGTCCCGTCGACCCTGCGCTCGCTGTAGGGCATCATCCACCAGCAGCCGCGCTGTCCTGCTCTCCGGGCGAGTATCATCGTAGCGATACTCCACTGCGGCTCCCGTTGTGGATACGGCTAACAGGGCGACATCACCATTGCGGAGTGCCTCGCGGGCAGCGGAGTCGCTCATGACCCGGACCTCGAGGTCCGCGCCCTGACGCAAGGCGCTGACCAGTGAAGTGTCTTCGGCGGAACGCTCGACCACACCTACGATGGTTCGTTCCGGAGCCCGGTTCCGGAATGCGATACCCAGGCCTGCCGCGAGAAGAACCGGGAAGATGAAGACCCAGAACACAGCCTCAGGCTCGCGGAAAAACTCCCGGTAGCGAACCCGGGTCAGTTGTACCAGAGGGTGATCGCTCCAGCTTCGGCTATTACTCATCGCGGAGCCTGCGGCCGGTCAGGGAGACGAACACATCCTCCAGTGTGGCCGAGTGGGTGCGCAACTCCGACAGCTGAGCGTTCTGACGCCTCAGCTCGTTCAGCAGCGCCGGCATAGCGCGGTGGAGCTCCTCCACCTGGAGGCGATAGGTCCCATCCCGGCGGTCAGCCGCGCACACCCCATCGATTGCTCGCAGCGGATGTTCATCGAGTGGGGTGTTCTCTGCCAGGGCAAACTCGAGGACGTGCTCCCCGCGAAGCCGGGCAATGAGCTCTCGCGGTGTGCCGAGAGCGATGACTCGGCCGTGATCTACAATCGCAACCCGGTCACACAGCCGCTCGGCTTCATCCATATAGTGGGTGGTGAGCAGGATGGAGCGCCCATCGGACTTGAAAGCCTCGATCAGATCCCACAGCTGCCGGCGGGACTGGGGATCCAGGCCGGTGGTAGGCTCATCCAGGAACAGCAGCTCCGGGTCGCCCACCAGAGCGCAGGCCAGCGCGAGTCGCTGTTTCTGCCCGCCCGAGAGCTGCCCCACCCGGCTACGCGATTTCTCCTGGAGCTGGACCATGGCTATGACTTCGGCCGGAGCAGCTCCTGCACGATAGAAGCTGCGGAACAGCTGGATCGTCTCTCCGACGGTCAGCTTTTCGGAAAACTGGGTTTCCTGAAGGGAAATACCGAGCAGCTCTCGAAGCGATCGGTCGTCTTGCCCCCAGCGCCGGCCGAGCACCAGGACATCGCCGGCGTCAGGGGTATTAAGCCCCTCACAGATCTCGATGCTCGTCGTCTTGCCCGCGCCGTTCGGGCCCAGCAGCCCGAAGCATTCACCGGCGTATATCTCGAGATCGAGGCCGTCGACCGCGACCACGTCCTGATAGGACTTGCGAAGATTGCGAACCTGAAGCGCGACGCCCTGCTGGTGAGTTCTCATGCGGGGAAGTTAACGCTACTCACTCCCCGTTCAGCGGCTAATCCTCGGCGGGCTTGTTCCAGACGCTTCGGAGCGTTTCCCACGCACGCTGCCACTCGTCCGGGCGGACCAGCAGGACGTACCCGATGAGAATGCCTGCCATGTACACGGCAGTCTGGACCAGGGGAGATGGGTCGGAGGAAGCCATGAGCATGATCGTTACCTCACAATTCCAGCGTTCTGAAACATTTGCGCATTCAGGGCCTGATTGATCCGCTCGCGTGAATCCAGCAGGTGCGCCCGGGTGTAGGGATCCAGCTCGAAGCGCCGCGCGCGGTCCAGCTGAGCGCCGAGGTCGGCCAGCGTGACGCGGGCCAGCGTGCGAGCATCCTCCGGGGTGTCGGGCAGGGGATTCACGATCATCCGGATCAGACTGTTGAGGTACAGCCGCTGCAAATCGCGCCGGACCGATGGCACGTTCCGCGGGGTAACGGGTCTTGTGGGGGACGCCGGGTATCCAGCTTCAGCCCAGATCGCCGCCGTAAGGGTTGCAAACAGCTCCGGGATGGTCACGGTGGACTCGCCCTCGGAGGCACGGAGCTCCGCGTCCCGGATGCGGGCCAGCACCACTGGATCCAGGAGCTGGTTGAGCAGCGAGCTCTGCTGCGCCATGGCCCAGTCATGGAGGGGGAAGTCGATCCGGCCGTCCTTGCCCGGAGCGGAGCCCCAGTGCCTCCAGCGGTTTGGACCCAGATGGCTGAGCAGCTCCGGGCTGAAGCGATATGCCTGAGGACCGAACCCCTCCTCGGCAATAAACGCCAGCGCCTGCCGTTGTACCGAGGCCGGCACGGTGACGAAAGCGGGACGAGCCGCGGGATCACCGCGGTGATCCCGCGCAGTCATGGCGCCCCCCAGGTACTTCGTCGTAACCAGCGTGGCGTACCAGCGGTCGTTCAGCAGATCGGTGAAGGCCGCCCGGAGCCGGGCATACCCCTGTCCCGGCGCCACCATACGCGTCGGCAGAGAATCGAACAGCCGGTTGATCAATGTCACCCGCTCACGCGCCCAGCCGAGCGGATCATCGGTCTGGTCGTACCGCGAGACGGTCGGATCCAGGCCCAGCCCACCGAATCCGGCATCTTCATCGGTGCCGTAGAGGTGCGCCGGGTTCGCCGCCTCGGCGGCAATGGAACCCAGTGCTCTCACCTCGGCTTCGGGCACCCAGTCGGGCGCAATCGGCTCGGACCCCTTTGCGGTGGCTACCGAGGCCGCTCCGCCCAGTGGGGTATAGCCGTACCGGATGGCCCAGCGATCGTAGCTGCCAATCGTGGGCGCGTAGTAGTCACCCTGTTGCTTTGGATCCAGGGAAAGTGCCGGCGGGCTGTAATCCATCACCGACACGCCGAGACCGTGAGACCGGGTATAGTCCTTGTTGCTCAACTGCTCCCGCGTGACGCCGGCCGAGCCTCTGAAGTTGTGGCGGAGCCCGAGGGTGTGGCCGATCTCATGCATGATGAGGGCCTTCAGCGCCTGCCCGATGTAGAGTTGCCGGGCGCGGCGTGCATCGACCCCCTTTCCGGCCGCGGCCAATACTGCCCGGGTCAGGGTTCCCTGCCGGCGCAATCCTTCTCCGAGACTGCAGAGACGGGATTCGCCACCGGCGCTGCTCGCGGCCGAATCCTCGAGGAAAACTGACCGTACCGCGACATCCGGAGCTACATACTCTCCGGCCTCGCCGCGCCAGGCCTGGATCCAGGCAGCGGAGACGAGAATGTCTGCATTCAGGATTTCGCCGGTGCGCGGATCGACGTTGGTTGGGCCGATGGCATACACCGAGCGGTTGGTAGCAGTCCAGCGCACCGTCGAATAGCGCGCGTCTTCCGCGCTCCAGAGAGTATCGTTGGGCGCGTCCAGCACCTGGATGGCATTGCGGAATCCTGCGTCCTCAAAGGCTTTGTTCCACTCGAGAATCCCAGCCCGGACCCACGACCGCCACTCGGTTGGAACCGTGTGGTCGATGTAGTACACAATCGGCTTGACCGGCTCGCTGAGACGGGCTCCCGGGTCACGCTTTTCGAGCCGCCACCGGTTCACGAACCGAACGAAGAAGCTCTCGGCGGTATCCCGTGAGAAATCCTTGATGGCGGATACGAAGTAACCCACCCGCTCGTCAGCGAAGCGGGGCCGCATGGGGGTTTTGGGCAGTTCGAGGAGCGAATAGTGAATGCCGACAGGAATCCATCGGTAATCTGCCAAGGCTTCAAGCCCGAGGTTCCGGTTCGACTGGTAGGTCAAGCGAACCTGGGCCTCGAGGTTGCCGGCAAACAGCTGGAGCTGTTCCAGGCTCGAGCGATCCCGATCGAGGAAGATGTTCCCCGACAGCTTCCGCTGATTAGCCACACTCTGAAAGAGGGACGCCAGGTCGGCCCAATCGCTCAGGAGAAAAGGAGTGAGATCGATGAGGATCTCACCTTCATCGCTCATCGTGGCGATGGCGAAGGAATGGGCCACCGAATGGCCGAAGGAGTACTCCACCGCGCGCGCCATGGGGGTCCCCGCAGTCGCCGCGA
>DASPKB010000093.1:0-2555 GCA_035628315.1 Gemmatimonadales bacterium
GGCGATCGAACTCTGCACCGGACAGCTTCTCCAGCCGCTCGACCTCTTCCTCGTGATCGTCCGTCATGCCGGGCTTGAACTGGGTGTTACCTCTGGAGATGGTGGCCGTCAGCTGGTTCTGCAGGTTGGTGTGATCTGTCACCATCTGCTGGCCGAACTGCTTGACCGCCTGATTGCTGGCCTTGGTCTGCGCCGCCTGGCCCAGCCGGATTTCCATCAGATTGCTCGACGCAGCGTCGAAGATGAACCTGCTGTCCTGGCGTAAGGCGTCGAGCTGCCCGTGCAGCTCGACCTGGGGCATGGCCGCGAGTAGAACGGTCAATCCGCCGGCCATAGCCATAAGTCGTCGTACCGACATTACGACCTTCCTTTCATTTACGTAGCTCGTAACCCTGCGGTCGCCCACGGCGACACATCGACCTGTTTCTATGGCGTCGAGGATAGGGCGCTGGCCCCCTTGGAGATGTGACCCTGAGCACGCCAGCAAGTCCTCGAAGCGCCGGTGGTGTAAGCAAGGGTCAGACCGTTCTTGCAGCGGTCACGCAAGCTTATGATAGGCAGTAGTATGGGGCCGTGTGCCAAGACGGAGCTGGGTTTTGTGGACTCTTCGCCGGCGCCCTGGAACGGAGATCTGTCACCTCCTGTGTACGTGCTGGACTGTTGACTCGCAGGGCTCGACTGCGGTTCTCCACCCGGTCATGTTCCAGCAATGCCCCAGGACTCAATCAGTCGTAGAGCTTTGCTCCGCAGGGCAGCCGGGGCCTCAGCGGCCTTGGCGCTTCCCGCCCCACTGCTCGCGTGTGTGCAGGAGGACCTACGCTCACAGCCGGATCCCAACCACCGCCGTCTCACCGAGTGGTCGGGAGTGCTCCGGGAGGAGGGACTCGGTCGTTATGAGGTCCCCATGGGCCAGGCAGCGGTGCGGGTCGGCGAGCTGGCGGGCGGTTCTCCATACCAGGCCTATACGCTCGAGACGTATCTCAAGGCGGGCGGCACCCCTCATGAGGAACCACTCACGCTATCGCTCACCCACTTCGACTGCGTGACGCTGGTGGAGGCCTGCCTGGCAGTTGCCCGGTTGGCCGATGATGAATCGCCGCCGACCTGGGAGCGGTTCGGCCGGGAAGTCGAGCGCATGCGGTATCGCGGGGGCCGGCGGCTGGGCTACACCTCGCGACTGCATTACTTCAGTGAGTGGATCACCGACGGCGAGCGGCGCGGGCTGGTACAGGATCGAGGAGGCGAGCTCGGAGCCGCGGAGGACCGGCGGCCGCTCCGCTTCATGAGCGAGCACCGCGGGAGCTATCCTGCGCTGGCAAACGACTCCGTGTTCCAGGAAATCCGGAACATCGAGCGCCGGCTCGACGGCAACCTGCGCCGCGTCGTTCCCACCAAGCGGATACCTGAAGTGGTAAACCGGATCGACACTGGGGACGTATTGGGGTTTGCCACCGAAATTCCCGGTTTGGACGTAAGCCACACCGCCCTGGCTTACCGGGACCGGGAGGGCGTGCTCCGGGTGCTGCACGCTCCGCTCTCAGGCGGTGTAGTCGAGGTAACCCGGGCCACCCTGCCCGAATACGTAGCCGCCATCCGGCGGGCTACCGGGATCCTGGTGGTTCGACCCCTTCGCGCTGAGGAGAGCGCCTGATGCAGGGAAGTGGTTGGAACCGGCGCAAGCTGATCGGTGCCCTGGCTGCCGGCGCGGCTGCGGCAGTGCTCCGTCCGTTTGAGGCGTTCGGCCGCATGGCTGCGCCGCTAACCAAACCAATTCCGTCCACCGGAGAACGGTTGCCGCTTGTAGGTCTCGGCACCTGGATCACGTTCAATGTGGGGGATGATCCCGAGCTTCGGAATGAGTGCGCCGCGGTTATGCAGGCGTTCTTTGCCGCGGGAGGCCGGCTGATCGATTCATCCCCGATGTACGGATCCTCTCAGCCGGTGATCGGGTACGGCCTCAAGCGGCTGGGTAAACCGCAGACCCTGTTTTCGGCGGAAAAGGTCTGGATCTCGTCGGGGTCCGCTGGCCCTGGTCAGATAGAGGAGTCGAGGGCCCACTGGGGCGTGCCGCGATTCGACCTGCTGCAGGTCCACAATCTGGTCTCGTGGGAAGAACACCTCCCCGCCCTGTTTGCGATGAAGGCCGCGAGCCGGGTTCGGTACGTCGGCATAACGACCTCGGAGGGGCGGCGGCACGATGAGATCGAGAAGATCATGGCCCGGGAGCCGCTGGACTTCGTGCAGGTCACGTACAATCCGCTTGACCGTGAGATCGAAGAACGGATTCTGCCGCTGGCACGGGACCGCGGGATCGCGGTCATCGCCAATCGACCGTTCCGCCAGGGCTCGCTGATCCGGTCGCTGGAAGGCAAGCGGCTTCCCTCCTGGGCCGGTGAGCTGGGTGCTGCGAGCTGGGCCCAGTTCATCCTCAAGTTCATCGTCTCGCACCCAGCGGTCACCTGTACCATTCCGGCCACCAGCCGGGTGGCACATGTACGGGAAAATCTGGCCGCCGCCGCCGAGCCTCTGCCCGATCCGGCTACGCGACGTCGAAT
>DASPKB010000094.1:0-3691 GCA_035628315.1 Gemmatimonadales bacterium
CAATCGAGTAGCTGACAAGTACTTCGACCAGCTGAACCGGTCCGGTCACGACCGCCGTATCAGTGACCTCGATCGATTCGCAGCGTTAGGTATCAGGACACTCCGCTTCCCCGTTCTATGGGAGCGGGTAGCACCGGAGGGAGTTGCCCGGGCTGACTGGACCTGGCCGGATGAACGGCTTACCCGGCTCGGGGAGCTGGGGATTACCCCCATAGTGGGCCTGGTGCACCACGGCAGTGGCCCCCGAAATACCCACCTGTTGGACCCCGCATTCCCTCTGCTGCTGGCCGAGTACGCCGGGGCGGTGGCGCGGCGATACCCGCAGGTCTCCTTCTATACCCCGGTCAACGAACCGCTCACCACTGCGCGGTTTAGTGCTCTCTACGGCCATTGGTATCCGCACGCAGCGGACCCACGCGCGTTCGCCCGCGCGTTGCTCCACCAGTGCCGCGGCGTCGCCCTGGCAATGGAGCGGATTCGGGAGGTGAATCCCGAAGCCCGGCTGGTTCAGACGGACGACCTCGGCAAGGTGTTCAGCACTCGCTTACTTGCCTACCAGGCCAAGTTCGAGAACGAACGCCGCTGGCTCACCTATGATCTGCTGTGCGGGCGGGTACGGCCCAGCCACCCGCTCTGGAACTACCTGCGTCGCGAAGCCGCAGTGCCGGCGGAGGAGCTGCAGTTCTTCATCGATCACCCTTGCCCGCCGGACATCATCGGGGTGAACTACTATCTCACCAGCGAGCGCCTCCTCGACGAGCGGTTGGACCTGTATCCGTCGTCAACTCACGGTGGCAATGGCCGGCACGCGTATGCGGATGTGGAGGCGGTCCGGCTCCGCCCGGAAGGCCTCACCGGCCCGCACCAACTGCTCATGGAGGCGTGGGAGCGCTATAGGATTCCGCTCGCGGTTACCGAAGTCCACAACGGGTGTACTCGCGAAGAGCAGCTCCGCTGGCTCCTGGAAGTGTGGGAGGGTGCCACTCGAGCCAAAGCCTCAGGCGCGGACCTTCGGGCCGTTACGATCTGGGCGCTGCTCGGCGCCTTCAACTGGAACAGCCTGGTCACGCGTGAGGAGGGACACTACGAGCCCGGCCCCTTTGATGTGCGGTCGCCGGAACCCCGGCCGACCGCTTTGGCCGGCATGGTCCGCGAGCTAGCCCACGGGCAGTCGCCCTCTCACCCCGTGCTGGATATGCCTGGCTGGTGGCGGCGCTCCAAACGCCTGCTGTATCCCCGGGCGCTCGAGGGCCAGGCGCTTCGCCCTTCCCTCCCTCCGGCCCAGGCGCGGCCGATTCTCATCACTGGAGCAACCGGTACCCTGGGGCAGGCCTTTGCTCGCATCTGTGAGTCCCGCGGCTTGGCTTACCGAGTACTTACCCGCTCGGAGATCGACATTGCCGACGAGCACTCCGTGGCCGCGGCCATGGCACTGCACGGGCCGTGGGCGGTGGTCAATACAGCCGGGTACGTGCGGGTAGATGAGGCGGAGCTTGACCGCGCGCGGTGTTTTCGAGAGAACAGCCAGGGCCCCGAGATCCTGGCGCGAGAGTGTCGTTCACGAGGAATTGCTCTGGTCACCTTTTCCAGCGACCTGGTCTTCGATGGCAAGAGCGCCACACCCTACACTGAAGACAGTTCGCCCGCACCATTGAATGTTTACGGGGAAAGCAAGGTCGAGGCCGAACGCCGAGTGCTGACCGTCGATCCCACTGCTCTGGTCATTCGTACGAGCGCATTCTTTGGTCCCTGGGACGTGCACAACTTCGTGACTCGAGGCATGCGGTTGCTGCAAGCCGGACAAGCGTGTGTTGCGGCCGAGGATGCTGTGGTGTCACCGACCTATGTGCCCGACCTGGTGAACGCGACTTTGGAGCTTCTGATCGATAGGGAATCCGGCATTTGGCACCTGGCAAACCAGGGGACCATCACCTGGGCCGATCTGGCGCGGACGGTGGCTGCGAAGCTCGGATTGGACATTGATCGCGTGGTGGGACGCTCGCAGGAGGCGCTTGGCTACACGGCTCGGCGGCCCCGTTACAGTGCGATCACCAGCCGCCGCGCGGAGCTGATGCCGACCCTCGAAGATGCCATCGGGCGCTATCTGGTCGAATCTGAGTTCGGCCGCCAGGCCCATCCGCCCAGAGCCGCAGCTGAACTCCTCGGAGCCTAGCCGAAGGCTAGGCGGACAGACTCTGCTCCACGCCAAGATGGCCGATGGCGTTCTCGGGATCCGTTATGTAGCTGCGGAACTGCTCGACCAGTGGCGTTGCCCGCCAGCGCTGCTGTGAGCCGTTCAGGGTGTAGAGACCCAAATCCAGCCGGTACTCTTCCAGCGGCCCCCGTCCAAACCGGTACTTCCAGTCAATCATGGTGAATAGCGGAAACCAGGTGTAACCCAGCACCGGGATTCCGCGCCCCCGCAGCACCCGAATCGCGGCAACGGACGCTTCCAGCCAGCGGGCGCGCACCACCTCGTTTCCTCTGGCGCTGGTCTCCGTCACCATAATGGGTAGCTGATACCGCCGGTAGTAATCCTCGATCAGATCACTGAATCCGGCACCATCCTGTTCGACAGGCTGGTACGCAAGCCGTCCTTTGCGATCGATGTAAAGCTGGGTTGTCGACCACTGGGGATAGAAGTTGAGCCCCATAAGACCGAAAGGGACCGGATGCTCGGCAATCGCAGCAAGCCGGTCCGGCGAAGCGCCATTTCGGACCAGCCAGGGAAAGAGCGGGTGGTCCGGAGTGACCCGGCCGGTCAGCAGGTCGTAAGCCAGGAAAGTACGAGACTGTTCCTCTTGGGCCACGGCATGGAGGTCCTCGCGCGCGGTCCGGCTGAGGCCGGTTGCCTCGACATGAACCAGGATGGCAGTGGGGTTGACGGCAAGCAGGGCGCCACTGGTCTGGATGATGCCCTCCACCACTTGCAGCATGATCTGGATATAACCAGTCTCGCCGCGGAGATATGGTGGCCAGAGGCCCCGCTGCCCGCAGAACAGCGCCGTCACGATGGGCTCGTTTAGCGGGGTGTACCACCGCACCAGCCCGGCATACCGTTGGGCGAAGGCGGCAGCGTAGGCGGCTACCGCCTGCGGGTACTCGGCGCTGGCGAACTCGCGACGCAGCCAGAATGGGCAGCCGTAATGCATCAGATCCACAATCGGCGTAATCCCCAGATCCTGGACCATGTATGGAATAACCTGGTCGGTCCACCGCCAGTCGAACTCCCCGGGCTGGAAAGGCTCCAGCCGGTACCAGGGCACCCCCCAGCGCACCATTTTGAGCCCGAGGTCCCGCACCAGCGCCAGGTCTTCCCGCCAGTGCTCGTAATGTCCCATGAGCTGGTATTCGTCGAGGGCACGGTGGCCGGGGCGGGTCTGCGGCACGAACGTGTCTTCGATCCCGGTAGCCCAGAGAAAATCTTCGGGACGGCGTCGGAGCATAGGACTGGACATAGCCGTAAAAGGTAAGAGGTAAGGCTTGAGAAGTGAGGGCCACTCACGTCTCAATCCCTACCTCTTGCCTGGCAAACTATCTGCTTGCCGCTACCGGTTTCGAACCGGTCTCCAGCCGCTCATTGGGCTGCTGTTGTCACTGAAGAAGAAGTGGCGCTCACGAAACGCTGTTGCCGCCGGTGCTCCGAGACCTGCTCCGCCGCTTTCTTGCCCGCAATGAAGGCGTGGTCGGA
>DASPKB010000095.1:0-2607 GCA_035628315.1 Gemmatimonadales bacterium
CGAGCATCGCCTGCGCCGCGCTGACGATCGAGACCAGACCGGCGCCGGGGAACATCGGCTCCCATGCCAGTGGGCCGTTGATCGATACGTAGGCCCCGCTGCTCTCAGCCAGGGCAGGGAGGAAGGTCCGCGCGACGACGAAGTGCGCGTACAGGTATCCCTGCACGGCGCGCTCGAGATCTTCGAACTGGGCCGAGAGCACCGACGGCGCCGCAACGAACTCGCCGAGGCTTGCGACCACAGCGTCCATCCGCCCGCTGGCCAGCCGCTCCGCCTGCTCCCGTATCCGGACCGCGCCTTCCGGACTGCCAATCTCTCCTTGCAAGCCGATCAGACGCTCGGCCATAGGTTCCGCAACTGCGGCCCGGAGCCGCTCCAGCTTGCCCGACGAGCGGGACGGCACCACCACCCGGGCCCCGGAGCGGAGCAGCTCACGGGTGAGGTGCGTCCCAACGTTGCCGGTGCCGCCCGCTACGAGGACCCGGCGTCCGGCGAGCGCTCCCTCGTCCACAGCGGCCCGATCAGGCTACCGCTACAGCGGGCTGCGTGGCCTCCTGCTCGACCGGATAGCCGGCAGCAGTCCAGGTGGCGTATCCGCCCTCCATCTCCTGCACCCGGTAACCCTGCTTCAGCAGCTCGACCGCCGCCTCCGCTGCGAGGTGGCAGGTCTGGGAGTAGCAGTAGAGCACGTGGAGCTTGTCCTTCGACAGCCCTTTCGCGTTCTCCCATCGGCCCTTCGGCAGATTGACCGCACCAGGGATGTGCCCCGCCCGGAAGTCGCTGGGCAGCCGGACGTCAACGATCAAGACGTCGTTCCGGCCGCGCTCGATGATGCCGAGCACCTCGTGGGTTCCCGTGGTGAAGTCCACCTTGGCCTGGAAGTGCTCGCGGGCCCGCTCCAGATCGTATGACATATACTTGCCTCCTTGAGATTAGTGTTGCTAACACAGATAATCTGTGTTTACAACACAGATCTGTCAAGACTGGTTCCGGCCGCTTGCCCCGCCGGGGGAGAGGTCAGAACTTGAGGCATGTCGATTCTCGGCCGGATCGAGCAGCGGGCGTTCAGCGGGGACGCGGACCAGACCGTGATCAGCGTGATGGTGGCCGCGGATCATCTCGAGCAGCAGCTGGGGACCGTGATCGCCGCGCACGGCATCACCACCGACCAATACAACGTGCTACGGATTCTTCGGGGGGTACACCCGGAGGGTCACCCACGCCACGAGATTGCCCGTCGTATGATCCACCGCGCGCCCGATGTCACCCGGATGCTCGACCGGCTGGTGAAGCGGAAGCTCATCATTCGGGCCCGCGACCCCCGGGACGCTCGGCTCTCTGTGGCGCGGATTAGCCCCGGCGGTCTCGCGCTATTGAAGCGAATCGATCCGGAAGTAGAGGAGGTTCAGCGGAAGGCTACCGCGGTGCTGAGCGCGGCCGAGCGGAAAGAGCTGGCCCGATTGTGTGACCGGCTGGTGACGTGAGGCGGCGGTCAGGCGGGGCAGGCGACTGCCCTAGCGCCGGGCCGGGCGACCACCCATCGCCACCGTGCACCTCGTCTCGAACCCGCCCCGCACGTTGTACAGCGTGGTGACCTCGAGCATCTGCGGCTCCAGCAACTTGTAGAGGTCTTCGGCGATCCGCGCGGTGGCGTGCTCCTGGAAGATGCCCACGCTGCGGTAGCTCGTCACGTAGTACTTGAGGCTCTTGAGCTCCACGCAGCGGTCCGAGGGGACGTACTTAATCGTCAGCGTAGCGTAGTCCGGCAGACCGCTGTAGGGGCAGACCGCGCTGAACTCCCGGGTCTCGGTGACGATCTCCTGGTCTGGGCCCGAGTAGTCGAAAGTCTCCAACACGGCCGCGTCGATGCTCTCCGGCCCTGTGAACGGGATTGTCCTGCCTTCAGCGATAGCCATGGGCTTCTCGAGTTGCGTAGTACTGGAAAGATAATCTGCGGAAGGAGCGGAAGAGGCGGAAACAGAGACCCTCCGCCCCTTCCGCCTCTACCGCTTCTACTGACTATTCCGCCCTCACCATCCCCGTCTCCATCCAGGTGTGCTCGTTCTTCAGCACCTGCTGAGCGACCCCGTAGGTGGCGATGTCGTCGTTGTCGAAGACGGCGGCAAACTTCTCCTCGACCCGCCGGCGGGCGTGCCGGCTGAACACATCAGCCAGCTGCACTGGACCCTGGTTTGCCGGGTCCTTCTTGACCATGGCATGAGCGCGAGAGCACGCAGCCGTGATCGCCAGCAGCTCGGCCCCGATCTCCACCAGGCGGCCCAGCACCGCCTGCCGCTTCTCCAGCTTGGGCCCGAACCGGACCATGCAGTGGAACAGCGTACGAGCCAGCCGGCGGCTCGAGCGAGCGGCAAACCGGACGTGCGTCGCCAGAGCGCCGAACTCGCCGTATTGCGGAATGTGTCCCCAGCCCAGCCACAGCTTGGGATACCAGTAGGCGTAGTACGCGCCCGACTTGAGCAGCGCCTGAATCTTCTTGGCCATTGGTGCCTTGGGATCGATCAGGTCACCCGCCAGCTTGAGGTGCGTGTCCACCGCCTCTCGAGCGATGAACAGCCGCATGATCTCACTGGAGCCCTCGAAGATCAG
>DASPKB010000096.1:0-4467 GCA_035628315.1 Gemmatimonadales bacterium
CGCTGGGAGGATCAGTTCAACCTGTCACTCGATCCGGTCACCGCGCGGGCCTTTCACGACGAGACGCTCCCCGCCGAAGGTGCCAAGATCGCGCACTTCTGCTCCATGTGTGGGCCCAAGTTCTGCTCGATGAAGATCACCCAGGATTTGCGAGCAGCGCCTTAGGCCGCCTTGCAGACCACTCGTGTAACCTGAATGCTGGGGAGCAGCAGCCGCGCCAAGCTCGAGGGGATGTAGATCGTGGGCTTCATATTTCCTCCGAATTCTTGGTTCTTCTGTGTCGCGTTCTCTACCTATATGTCGAACCGGCAAGGCGGAAATCGACATCGAGCTGTAAGCTCGGCCCATGAAGCCATATGACGTGATCGTCATAGGGCTGGGGGGGATGGGCAGCGCTACGCTTTACCATCTCGCCCGACGGGGTCTCCGGGTGCTCGGCACCGAGCGCTACGACTCGATTCACGAGCTCGGCTCCTATCATGGTCTCACCCGCATCATCCGTCTGGCCTACTGGGAGCACCCCAGCTACGTGGCCCTGCTCCGCCGCTCCTACGAGCTGTGGCGCGAACTGGAGCAACAGACCGCCGAACACCTGCTTCACACCACCGGCAGCATCGACGCCGGTCCGGCGGACGGGCCGGTCTTTTCCGGTGCCCTCCGCTCCAGCCAGATGCATGGCCTGCCATACGAAGTGTTGAACGGCGCGGATCTTCACCGCCGCTTTCCCGGATACCAACTGCCGCATCATACCCACTGCCTCCTTCAACCCGAGGGAGGATTTCTGTTGCCCGAGCGTTGCAACCTGGCTCACCTCTCCGGTGCTCGAGCGGCAGGCGCCGAGGTCCGAACTCACGAGCAGGTAGTGGATTGGGGCACTCGTTCAGGCCACTGCTGGGTCGCGACCCCGCAGGGGAGGTATGAAGCCGGACGCCTGGTGTTCTGCGCCGGAGCTTGGAGCCGGAAGCTGATTCCGGAGTTATCGGCTCTGGCGCAGCCGGAACGGCAGGTGCTCGCCTGGCTGGAGCCCCGTCGGCCGGAGTTGTTCCGGCCGGATCGGTTTCCTGTCTTTTACATCGAAGTAGAGGAGGGCCGTTACTATGGACTGCCCAGCTTTCAGGTGCCGGGGTTCAAGCTCGGGAAGTACCACCACCGAGGAGAGCAGGTAGATCCTGATACCATGAACCGCGAAGTGGAGCCGGAAGACGAAGACCTGCTCCGAAGCTTTGCCGGGAGGTACTTCCCCGAGGGCGCAGGACCGACGCTGATGACGAAGACCTGCCTCTTCACCAACAGTCCGGACGAGCATTTCATACTGGACACACATCCAGAGCATCCTGAGGTGGCCATTGCAGCCGGCTTCTCGGGACATGGCTACAAGTTCTGCAGCGTGGTTGGTGAAATAATGGCGGACCTGGTCCAGCGAGACACAACCACGCAGGATATCGGGCTCTTCCAGCTGCGGCGTTTTCGGAGTTGAAGCCCTATCCAGCTTTGTCTACCACCGCGTCGTGGCCGCCGTATCCTTGGCCGGCTCGATAGATTTCAGGTACGACACCAACCGCCAGATCGCCTCGGCTGGCAGCGTTCCACCCCACGCCGGCATTCCACGCGGGCGCCCATAGAAAATCGAGTGATAGATCTCGCCGTCGCTCCCGCCATAGCGCCAGCGGCCGTCGGCCAGGCTCGGTCCTACCGCGCCGGCTGCTCCGCCGGCATGACACCCGTCGCAGTTAAAGGCAGAAAAGAGTCTTCCTCCGTCTTCCGCCGCTTGTTTGTTGCCCTTGTAGGGATTCTGCAGCGTACCGGCCGGAGGCTGGGCGCGGCCTGCATTCACGTGCTGGTCCGAGCGGACCGGCGGCGGTGCAGTGCGTTGAGCCTGGGCAGCGTCGCTGAAGGCGAGGTGGACGGCCAGGCCGCCGAGCACTACTAATGTGACTTTCATCGGGCTCCTCCTCGAGCCAAGACCCCCGAGAGACTCAGAACTCTACAACCCGAAGACCCAGACCATGCCGCCCTGACTGGTGTGGCGGGCGATATCCGGCATGAAGCTCGCCGGCGCCCGTACGTCCGTTGGGTCATCCGAGCGAACGTCGCCCGAGAGCAGCAGCCAGTCTCCCCCGATCCCGGCGTACACCGCGACGTACTGCTTGCCATCCGGACCTCGAAACGAGATTGGGTTCCCCACCACCCCGGAGCCGACCTTGAACTTGTAAAGCACTTCCCCCTTGCGGACGTCGACCGCCTTGAACCAGCCATCCAAAGTGCCATAGAAGGCCACCCCCCCGGCGGTAGCGAGCGCACCGCTCCACACCGGATACGGCTCCTTGATCTCCCAGACCTTTTTCCCGTTCACCGGATCGAAAGCGATGAAGGCACCCAAGTGGCCGCCCTCACCGGCCTTGTAGGGGATGGAGGCACCGATATAAGGAGTGCCGACGATGTACGATACGTTCGCCGTCGTGTAATCCATGCACATGTTGTTGGTGGGAACGTAGAACAGCCGGGTGAGTGGAGAAAATGCCGCCGGCTGCTGGTTCTTGCCGCCCTCGAGAGTAGGGCAGATGTCCTTCACGGTGCCTTTGGAGACGCCGGTAAGCTTGGTGGAGTCCACCTCCGGACGTCCGGTTTTCAAGTCGACCCGCTTGGCCCAGTTGACCGGGACGTAGGGAGGTGCCGCGAGCAGCTCTCCAGTGGCGCGGTCGAAGGTGTAGACGAAACCGTTCTTGTCGAAATGGACCAGGACCTTCCGGGAGACACCCTTCACCGGCAGCTCCGCGAGGATCATCTCCTGGGTTGCGTCGTAGTCCCAGTTATCGGCCGGAGTGAACTGGTAGGCCCAACGCAGCGAGCCATCGTCCGGATCCCGGGCCAAGACGCTCGTGGCCCACCGATTGTCCCCCGGGCGCTGCTCGGCATTGTAGGGCGCGGGGTTGCCGGTGCCGTAATAGACCAGGTCGAGCTCCGGATCGTACGAGAGCCACCCCCATACCGGTGCGCCGCCCTGCTTCCAGGTCTCGCCCGCCCAGCTCTTGAGCGAGAGCTGGTCGCCTTCACCATACGGCGGCTTGAACGTCTCGGGCTTGGCCAGCAGCTCGGCGTCGGGGCCGACATTATAGCCCGTCCAGATCAGCTTGCCGCTCTGGAGATCGAGTGCTTTTATCCAGCCGCGGATGCCGAACTCACCACCGGATGCCCCCACGATTACCCGGTCCTTCGCGACCAGCGGAGCCATCGTGGTAGTCTCGCCGATGTTCAGCTCGGCAATTTTGGTCTTCCACAGCTCCTGGCCCGTGACAGCGTCCAGCGCAACGGTATGGCCGTCGAGCAGGTTGTAGATGATCTTCCCGTCAGCGTAGGACGCCCCGCGGTTCACCACATCGCAACAGGCAATCCCGATCACCGCCGCATCGACGTAGGGCCGGTACTTCCACTTGAGAGGATAGCCCTCCTTCGTGAGGTCGAAGGCGTAGACCACGTTCGGATACGGAGTCACTACATACATCGTGTTGTTCACCACCAGGGGCTGCCCCTCGTGCCCGCCGAGCACGCCGGTTGAGAAGCTCCAAACCGGGCGAAGGCGCTTGGCGTTCCCCGCTGTGATCTGAGTCAGGCCGCTGAATCGGGTGCTGGCCAGATCTTTCCCGGGCATGGTCCATTGCCCGTCTTCCTTGGGCGTTTTGATCACCCGTTGGGCGGATGCCGGAGCAGCTAGGGCGATCGAAAGAACGAGGGCGCAGGTGAGCGAATGCCGAGGCATGACGACCTTTCGGGGCGGAGAGCCGCGCGGGTTCATGACAGAAACCAAGGTAGGCAACTCAGGACACCAGAGGAACACCATATTCGGTGAGTAGCCGCCGAATCTCGGGTTGCTTGCGGCCCAGCGCCGCATCGAGACGGTCCCGCAGGGCCGCCGCATCCTGACGCACCGCCAGACCTATGTCGAAGGTGAATTTGAGCGACGGGGGGTCCATTGCCGGAGAGACCGGGATTACCGCGAGATCCGCACCGGAATGCTGGGCGAAGTACCCAGCCAACGGACCCCACGCCAGGGCGACATCCACCTGACCCTCAACCACCGCGTCTATGATGCGAGCCGGCGGGTTCTCCTGGGAATAGTCCCCGAAAACCGTGAAGCCCACCAGATTGCCCACTATGCCTCTGCGGCTCAGCGCATGCACCGGCGGAGTATTGGCGTAATCATCCCCGATCAGCTGAACCCCGATCTTGAGGCGCTTCAGCCTGGGATCGTCGAACGAGCGGATGTCTACGTGACGATCCTTCCGGTACACGAAAACGTAAGTGCTGCGGTAGTACGGACGGGTGGTGAGCACCCGCTCGGCTCCGGCAGGCATTCCCATGATCACGTCGCAGGCGCCGGCTCCCAGCGTGTTCCGGACGAAACCGCGCCGCTGCGGCATCCAGGTGTATTTGACCCTGAGGCCGAGATCTTCGGCAATGAGACTAGCG
>DASPKB010000097.1:0-3934 GCA_035628315.1 Gemmatimonadales bacterium
GCTTGCGAAGTTATTCGACTTCCCCGCAGGTGTGGGGCGGGCTGGACTGCGAACATGAGTGGGGTGAGCCGCTCAGGCCGGGTAACTACAACTGGGCGGAAACCATCGTCGCTACGGGCAACATGGACGACGGCCATCAGAAGCGGGCCAACGCCGTGCGGTCCAACCACTGCACCCACTGCAACGCATGGCGGGGCGAGTTGGGGGCCGAGCCCGAGCCCGATCTATTCGTCGCCCATCTCGTGGAGATCTTCCGCGAGGTGCGGCGCGTGCTCGCAGACGACGGCGTGCTGTTCGTTAATCTGGGCGATAGCTATGCCGGCAGTGGCAAGGGGCCGAGCAACAGCCTCCAGCGGCCCGCCTCGAGTCTGAACAACCGGCAGTTGTCGGCACAGCCTGTGCCGACAACGTGGGTGCCACTGCCAAGCCAGCGTGCTCGGATGGGGAGCGCAAACGGTGAGAGCGGCCATACCTCGGGCGTGACCCCGCCTGCCGGCCTCAAGCCGAAAGACTTGGTGCTGATCCCGTTCCGCTTCGCGCTGGCGATGCAACAGGACGGCTGGTGGGTGCGCGATGACATCGTGTGGGCCAAGAAGTCCACCATGCCGGAGTCGGTCACCGACCGCTGCACCCGCGCCCACGAGTTCATCTTCCACCTGACTAAGAGCCGGCGCTACTTCTGGAATCAAGAGGCAATCCGTGAGCCGCAAGTCAGCGATCACGGCAGCGGCAACGGGTTCGTCCGTCCCGCGCGCCTGAGTTACGACGGCCGCGGGACGGACGAACCCTGGGAGCCAAGCGATAAGGGCGCCAACTTGCGTGACGTGTGGCATCTCGGACCGGAACCACTTCGCGGGATGGAGCACTACGCCTCTTTCCCGACCGAGATTCCCAGGCGTTGCATCCTCGCCGCCAGTCGGGAGAACGACGTGGTGCTGGACTGTTTCAGCGGCTCGGGCACCACGGTGCTGACCGCGCTCCGACTCGGCAGGCGAGCGATCGGCCTGGAGCTCAACGACAAGTACGTGACCGAATCCCGGCGTCGCATCGAGATGGATGCGCCACTGTTCAACAGGGTGATGGATGTGCCGTCGTGAGATGTGAGGCACCGTCGGGCTACAGAACGTGCACCCGCCTTGCGACGGAGCAAGTGAATGGTCGGCATCTCTGTGGTCCTCACGCGCGGGGTGCTCGCCGCTCGGAAGCCGCGCGGGTGCGCCGGGAGCAAGAGCGTGAGGAAAGGCGTGTCCGTGATGCGGCGTTGAAGGAGCGGGCAAGCCGTCTTTCTGATCGTCTCGGTATCCATGTTGGGTTGGAGTACGACGCCTTTATCCAGCACGACTACACCGGGAAGGCCACTGTGCCACTGGAGTGGCTAGAGAGGCTGGCGAGCGAGAGGAGTGATGCGCGTGGCTGAGAAGCACCTGGCGATCTGCGATGAGTGCGGCAAGACCGAGGACATGCGGGAGATTGGTGATGGGTATGGCTACCCCCATGGCTGGCATGAGGTCACGATCACCGTAGAGATCCTTTTCCACAAGCTCTACGAGCGCGACGTGTTTGTCTGTGGCCAGGACTGTTTCGACACCCTCATGGCGGGCTACCGCCTGACCCGCGGCCCGAACCCGAGTTACGGCTGGGCGAACGGCCCGCTCGAGCAGATGGTGGAGGTGCCGGCGTGAGCGACGTGACCAAGCGCGAGTTCGTGGCGACCTACGTGGCGACCCACAAGGACGAGTACCGCGCCCGCGCGCTCATGGCCGACGGCTGGCTCGACGCGGCGGCGGCATTGGAACTGGCCGACGAGTTGGCCGACGCCGCTGAGTATGAGTGGGCCGAGCATTGCGCCGAGCAGCAGCGGGTGGCGGCGCAGCTCATGCTCCCGGAGCCTGAGGACGGCGTGGTGGTGGCGGCGTGAGATCGGCAGAAAGTGAAATGGAAAAGACGCAACCTGAACGGTTGCCGACCGATTTTCCGTCGCTCTTGGTGTTTTTCCGAGAGCGTGCGGGGATGAATCGGTATCAGCTCACATCGGAGGCGAGGCTGTCGGCAGGGTTCCTGTTTCGGCTAGAGGAAGACGAGCGTCAGCCAAGCACCGAAACGATCGACATGATTGCTGATGCGCTGAACCTTTCATCCTTGGATCGGAACCGGCTCTTGGTGTCTGCGGGCTACGCTCCGGCGGCACTCGTCAACCAAGGGTGGAGCGAGGATCTGGAAGCGATGGTGCAGCAACGGTGTTTGTGTGAGGCCAAGTGATGGATCTGCTGATTGCGCTCATGGCCATCGCCGGCGCCTGGTGTGTCTACAACTGGGCTCATGCCCGCCGGAGTGCAAAGCGTGACGTTCTGCTCTTTGAGCATTTGCAACGCCATCAGGACCGTGTGGCCGCGGCCGGAGCACGGCTTAACGAGTCGATCATCACCCTGGCCGAAGGACGGGGCACGGTCGCAGAGTGCTTCCGCCACGTGGACGAACTGATGAAGTTGGCCGACGTGGCTATCACGCTGCAACCAAGCAAGCATGCAAGCGAAAGCGATTGGGCGCCAACCCCTGCACGGCGTTGGGGCGAGGAGTGAGGCGATGACCTACCACGAACACATCGAATGTGACGGGTGCGACGCGACCACAAGTCCAGGGCAATCCCGCGACGGACTCTTAAGCCACCTGACTCGTATGCCGGACGGGTGGAGCCGCTTATATCGCCCCAACGGGTCGAACAAGGACTTCTGCCCGGCCTGCACTCACTGGATCGAGCGGACCGGAAAAGTTCTTCCCGAAACAGACATCGTCAACATCACGAACATCGCCAATATAGCGGTACCCACTGACACGCTCAGCCAAGAGTCGACGGAGGATCCCTTCGAGGCTGAGGTCCGGGCGAGGGGAGGTTGACGGGGTGAGCATCCCACTTTACCCCGGCCAGCAGCAGCCGAGCCTTGGCGAGCGTCGCGCCCGGCTGCTCCACCTGGAGCGTGACGAGGACGTGAGTGGGGTCAGCGGGACGGGCATCGTGGCCTACGGGGCGATATTCCCCGATGGCACGGTGGTGCTGCGCTGGGACACCCGAGTACGCAGCACGGTGATGTACGACTCGCTGGCCGATCTGGAGACGATCACCGGGCACGGCGGCCGGACGCGGGTGGTTTTCGATGACTGAGGCCGCTGGCGTCTTTGTTGAGGAAAGCGCCACCCCCGACGCCTTTGAGCGCGCCGTCTGCGCCGCCATGGCGGAAAGCGTCTGGCAGGACGGCGTGCAGGTGGTGGCGGCGTGAGCGGGCGGTGTGCGCACTGCGGGAGTTGGCGCTACGCCAGCTACATGCCCGTGCGCGGCTTTCGCCCGCCGGCGAAGTGTCTCTGCCAGGAAGGGTTCACGGTGATTGAGGAATGGGACAGGAGGGCGGGTCAGTGGCGGCGGGTCGCGTGAAGCGGTGGGAGTTGGAGTTCAACGACATTCCGCCCGGCCCGAACGACCGGATGCACTTCATGGTGCGGGCCAAGGAAACCAAGCGGTGGCGGCGCTGGGCGGCGCTGCTGGCTGGCGGCATTCCGCCACAATCGCGCGTCCGTCTGTCCGCCATCTTTCGGCGCCGCGCCCTCGGGCGGGCCGACGCCGATAACGACCTGGCGCGCCTCAAGCCCGTGGCCGATGGCGTGGTGGCCGCTGGCGTGGTGCCCGACGACAACCGCGCCTATGTCGAATGGGGCCCGGTCACCGAGGAGCGGGGCGACCGGGGATTCGTGCTCATCATCGAGGGGTTGGAGGAATTGCGATGACCGAGTGTTGTCCGACGTGCGGCTTCCGGCTGCTGATCGGAGAGAGCGACCTATACGCGGGGCTGTGTCGGCTGTGCTTCGAGCGGGCGCAGCCCGACGATCCCGAACTGAATCTACCGGGGCCGGTGGTCGTGGCGAACGCCGCCGACATCGGACG
>DASPKB010000098.1:0-3234 GCA_035628315.1 Gemmatimonadales bacterium
CGCCCGCCCGAAATTCGCCGGCTGCTACGCGGATCCCTCGACCGGCAAGGCCCGCACCGGCTACACCCACGACGCTCAATGCGTGGTGTACCACGGCCCGGACGAGCAGTACAAGGGGCGGGAGATCTGCTTCAACTCATCGGAGACCGCGGTCGGCATCGCCGATGTCACCGACAAGCGGAACCCGAAGGCGATCAGCGTGGCAGCCTACCCCAACGTGTCATACACCCACCAGGGCTGGCTGAGCGAGGATCACCGCTACTTCTATGTGGACGATGAAGGCGACGAGCTGGACGGGCACGCGCCGAAAACCCGCACCCTGGTCTTTGACGTGAGCGATCTCGACGATCCCGTAATGGCCAAGGAATTCTTCGGCACGACCTCGGCCACGGACCACAACCTCTATGTACGCGGCAACTACATGTACCAGTCGAACTACGTCGCGGGCCTCCGTGTGCTGGACATCAAGGATCCCATCAACCCGGTCGAGGTTGGCTTCTTCGATACCGTACCGGTGGGGGACAATGCTCCCGGCTTCAGCGGCAGCTGGAGCAACTTTCCCTACTTCAAGAGCGGCGTCGTGGCCGCGACTAGTATGCGGGAAGGCTTGTTCATGATCCGCTACCGTCCTCAGACGCTGGTGCCGTAGTGAGAAAGCGTCTACGAGCTGGTCCTGTCGTGACCGTGGTTTGGGTGACGGCCATGTTCCTGGTCTCGATGCCTCTCGTGGCTCAGAACCGGATCTACGTAGCCAACCAGGACGATGCCACGGTCTCCATCATCGATGCCAAGTCTCGCCGGGTGCTGGAGACTCTCGATCTGAGGCGCTACGGCTTCGGTGACAACGCCAAGCCGCACCACGCGCAGGTGGAGCCCGACGGCAGGGCGTGGTACGTGACCCTTATCGGCGCGGGCAAGGTCCTCAAGCTCGACCGCTCCAACAAGGTGATCGGCAGCGCCGACCTCGAGGTGCCCGGGCTGATGGCTCTCCAGCCTGACGGCGATCTGATGTTCGTCGGCCGCTCGATGAGCGCGGTCAATCCGCCGCCTCGAATGGCCATCGTTCGCCGAACCGACATGCGGGTGCTGGATGAGGTCGACCTGCTCTTCCCCCGGCCGCACGGCATCGTCACGCATCCGAACGGCAGCCGGGTCTACGTTGCCAGCCTGGGCACCAACCAGATCGCGAGCGTAGGGGCCGACGAGCAGGATGTGGAGCTGATCGAGGTACCCGGCCCGGCGCACGGCTTCGTACAAACGGCGGTATCGCCCGATGGCCGCTGGCTCGCGGTGACCGCGGAGCTGACCGACCAGCTGATGATCTTCGATCTCAGCGATCCACGGAAGCCTAGGCTCTCCCGCACTGTCGCTCTGCCCGATGGGCCCTTCGAGCCGGTGTTCACCGGTGACGGGCGCTGGATTTTCGTGACCTGTCTCAGCGCCAACCGGGTCGCGGTGGTGGACGCCGCCGCCTGGAAGGTCGCGGCCGTGCTGGAGCATCGCGCATTCGCCCAGCCGCACGGGGTGGCGCTCTCGCCCGATGGGCAGCATGTGTTTGTCAGTAATCGCCATCAGCGGGGCGGAGTCCACGAGCATTCGGGCGGCAAGCCGACTGGGACGGGTACGGTGGTCGCCTTCTGTGCCGCCAGCCGAACGCCGGAGCAGGTGCTGACCGTCGGGAACTACGCGGCCGGTATGGGTTCGCCACTCCCTCTGGGGAAAGCCGTTCCAGCACCGCGTCCGTGTCGCTGAGAGCAGCTCCATGGATCCCGGCAGCCACCCTCCTTGTGGCTGGGTGTTCGGCTTCAACCAGAATCACCCCTCCGCCCTCTCCGGCTTCTCCGGCATCGTTCCAGCGATCCATCCTTCCCTTTCCAGTCAGCGATAGCACGGGCCGCCGGCTGGACCTCGCATTCGTCGGCGGGTTCAACGCCCCGCGGCCGCAGCTGGTGGATGCGGATGGTGACGGCGATCTGGATCTCTTTGTCCAGGAGGTGACCGGTAAGGTCGCCCTGTACGAACGGGTGGGGGAACGCGCCGGTCTGCCACAGTTTCAGTTCCGCACCGACCGCTTTGCGGACCTGGATGTGGGCGAATGGTTCCGCTTTGCCGATGTAGACCAGGACGGAGACCTCGATCTGCTCGCGGAGCAGCCCTACAGCTATCTCAAGTACTTCCGGAATGATGGGTCAAAAGGCGCGCAGCACTTCGTGCTGGCGGCGGATACTCTTCGGGACACCGATGGACGGGCGATGTTCTCCGACCGGCAGAACATCCCTCAGCTCGGCGATCTGGACTGCAACCGCCGATCAGACCTGCTGATCGGCAAGCTCGACGGCACGGTAGCGCGCTATGAAGCCGATGCCGCCGGACAGACCCGCACTCCAAACTTTCGTCTGATCGCGAGCGAGTTCGAGGGCATCCGGATCGTGGGACAGCAGGGCACGCCGGGCCAGATGATGCCCGGTGTGTTCGCGCCCGGTCCCAGCATGCACGGGGCCAACACCATGGCCCTGACCGACTACGACGCCGACGGAGACCTCGATCTCTTCTGGGGCGATTTCTTCGAGCCGGGGCTGCTGCTTCTCGAGAATGCCGGAAGCTGCCCGGCGCCGAACTTCCGGGGGCAGCCCGCGCAGTTCCCCCGAGGTAGTCCGGTTCTGACCTCAGGGTACAATGCCCCTACGTTCGGAAGACTCGGCAGCCCGGGTGAGCTAGAGCTGGTGCTCGGCGTGCTCGGCGGAGCGTATAACCCCCTCCGCACCTCGGCGGAAAACCTGTACTACATTCGCCGGAGCTCCGCCGGCGGGTGGCAGGTGCTGAGCAGACAGTTGCTCCCGGTGCTTGACATCGGCAGCGAAAGCATACCTGCCGTCACCGATTTCGATGGTGACGGTGACCTGGACCTACTGGTCGCTAACAAGCTCGACCCGGCCGATACCAAATCTTCCCGCATCTATCTGCTGGAGAATGTGGGATCGCCCCGCCGGCCGGAGCTCCGGCTTCGGCGCCATCTTCCTCTTCCGCCGCGATATCACTACGCCCCGGCGGCCGGCGATCTTGACGGCGATGGGCGGGCGGACCTGCTGGTGGGACAGTGGGGACCTCGGCTCGCGTGGTACCGTCAAACACCCTCGGGTCTCGAGCCGGCGGATACCGCAGTTGTGACGATCACCCGGGGCAGCAATACCGTGCCGGCCCTCGGCGATCTGGATGCCGACGGAGACCTCGACC
>DASPKB010000099.1:0-2880 GCA_035628315.1 Gemmatimonadales bacterium
TCCGGCAACGCGGGTGATCTCCGATTCCAGCCGGCGAAGGTCACCACCCAGCTCGTCGCTCAAACGCTGGAAGAGTGCCCGGTCGACGGTGACACCGGTCCATTCCATGTCCACCAGAACTTCCAGGAGCGGTAGCTCTATTTCCCGCAGCAGCGTTTCGAGTCCGGTCTCCTTCAGCATCGGGGCGAAGTAGCGGTGCAGCGCGAGGACGGTTGCTCCGTCCGCACCGCAGTAGTTTGCCGCCTGGGGAACCGGGACCTCCGCAAAGGGAATCTCTGACTTTCCCTTCCCCACCACCTCCTGATAGCTCTGCGTGGTGCGGCCCAGGTGTTCCAGGCACAGCGTGTCGATGGAGTGGGAGCGGCGCCCTGGATCCAGCACGAAGCTCATCAGCATGGAATCGTAAGCCACGCCGGCCAGCTCCACTCCCGAAGCGCGGAGAATCTGCCAGTCTCGCTTGATCTCGTGACCGGCCTTGGGCACCGTTGGATCAGTCAGCAGCGAGTACAGCGGCGCCGAGCTGAAGTCGGTGAGCGGCTTCAAATTCCGGACGCTGCTCTCGGGCGAGGTCAACTCCCCGGCCGGAGCCCGATGCCCAAAAGGCAGATACCAGACGTCTTCCGGGCTGGCAGCGAGCGAGATCCCGAGTATCTCAGCATCGTGCGGCTCATGTGGCGTGGCCTGGATATCGATACCCACGAGAGGAGCCTGCCGGAGCCGCTCCACCAGACTCGGCAGCTGGTCGGGATCGTCGATGATGTCCACCACGGGTGCCGAAGGCCCGGAAACATCCGAGAGGCTGAGCCAGGAATCAGCCGAAAAGTCCAGCTCGGTGGCATGGTCACCGTCGCCGTTTGCGGGTGGTGCGACGGCTGGCGCCGGGTTCAGCTCGGTCAGCCGGCGTGCCAGCGCGAAGAACTCCAGTTCGGTGAGCAGCCGGATTACGGCCTCCCGATCCGGCTCCCGAAGCATGAAGCGGCTCACGTCCAGCTCGATTGGAACGTCGCGCTTGATAGTCACCAGCTCGCGGGAGAGACGTGCGTTCTCTGCCTGGGCCAGCAGCGCCTCCCGCGGGCGCTTCGCGGTGACCTCATGGGCCCGGGCCAATATTGTCTCCAGGTCGCCGAACTCGGCCAGCAGCTTCTGAGCTCCTTTTTCGCCTATGCCTTTGACGCCCGGGATGTTGTCGGAGGAGTCTCCTACCAACGCGAGAAAATCCACCACCTGACTCGGGGGAACCCCGAGCCGCTCGGCCGCGTTCGACTCATCCACCCACACTTCGTCCACTGCCGCTGGCCCGCCGCGACCGGGGTTCAGGAGTGCGATGCCCGGGCCGACGAGCTGGTAAAAGTCCTTGTCGCCCGACACGATGACGGCCTGGAGGCCGTGGCCCGCGGCAGCCGAAGCGAGGGTGCCGATCACGTCATCGGCCTCGTAGCCACGCACGGTGATCAGAGGAATTCCGAACGCCTCCAGCAACTGGCAAATCCGCTTGACCGAACGATCGAAATCCGATTGAAGCTCCTGATCCAGCTTATCGCGGGTGGACTTGTAGTCGGCGAACCGCTCCTCCCTGAACGAGGTGCCCGCGTCGTTGATCCAGGCCACGTAATCGGGCCGGTACTTCTCGCGAAGCCGGAGCAGGAAATTGACGACTCCGAGAGCCGCCGACGTATTCTCGCCTTTGGCCGTGCGCAACGGCCGCGCAATCATCGCATAGAACGCACGGTAGATCAGGGCGTAGCCATCGATCAAGAACAGCTGCGGCGGATTGTGGTTGGGGGACATTCCGAAAGATAAGACGGGAAAGACGGGAAAGGCCCGGCTTACCCTTGCCGTCGCACTCGGTTCAGGGTGCGCTCGTACTCGGCTCGTGAACCCGGAGTGAGCCGCAACCGGCCGAAGCCCGTCTCGTCCTGAAAGAACAGCGCGAGCCGGTAGTTCAGATAGCTCCAGCGCACGATCCGGCCGGCCGTACCCGGCGAGCTCTCGATGCTCTCGTCGGGCGGACCCAGGGTGATGAAGACCTCCCCGCGATCAGTGCGCCAGCCGGCAACCCCCTCGTCGTTAAATCGTGCGTTGGCCGAGCTGATCCGGCCGAAGTACTGATTGAGTGCCTCATTTTCCGGCGTCGCCTTGTTGGGATCGGTTTCGGCATAGAACTGCCGCCAGAGACGCGACCGTTCCGCAGGCGGCGCCTTGCGCATTGCATTCACCCGGGGGTCCTGCCCGAAGTAGCGCAACAGATCCAGCATCTCATCGAAGTTGGTGATCACCCACGCCTGGGAGAACGACACCACTGCCGATACGGCGCGCTGCGACGGCCCGCTGCTGACCGCAAGCTTGAGCTCGCCCAGTGAGATGCTGTCAGGCGCAAGGCGGATAACCTGGCTCTCCACCGCCCGTCCTCCCCGGAACCGTAGCGAGTCGGTGTAGATCTCCTCCTGCTGTTCGTCGGTCACAGTAAACGGAATCGTGGTGGGGCCGGGGAAATCATAGCCCTCGACGTAGGCGAGAAGCGTGTCCGCGCCGTAACCCACCGAGCCCCGAGGGTTGAGCACCACTGACAGCGGATCCGACCGGCTCCCGCGACCAGTGGCCTGATAGGCCAGAATGGGCGCCGACGTGGTGCCGGGCTGGAAGCGTGGAGCCGTATAGCGGCCCTGAGCCCGGCTTTCTGCGGTTGAGCTTGCGTCGCGCACAGTCACCGTCACGTTGTAGTCGCCGGGAAGCAGTCGCAGAATCTGCTGAAACAGCACGCTTTCTTCGGCCCGCAGAATTTCCTGGAAGGTGGACACCCTGACGATTTCATCGCGAGTCAGCTCGACCGGCCGTATGCCTTCGCGCTGAAACGAGATGCTGACCCGGTAGCGAGCTACA
>DASPKB010000100.1:0-3245 GCA_035628315.1 Gemmatimonadales bacterium
CGGCGGCCCGGGCCGAGCAGGAGCGCCGCATCGTCCGGCTCGAATTGTCGCTGCTGGAGAAGAGTGCCCAGGTCGAAGAGCTCCAGGCCAAGCTGGATGAGGCCCGGGAGGAGGTTGTTCGGGCCATGGCGAAGCTGCAGAGCCTGGCCAGCCGTGCCGAAGCGGCTTCCGGGATGGCGGAGGCCGAGGTGGCACTACAGCCACTCCGAGGCCGTTCCTCCCAACAGAATGCACCTGAGGTGATACAGGCGAGCCGTCTCCTACGGGAAGCCTCGTCCGAGTTCAACCAGGAGAACTACGGCGGCGCTCTCTATCTAGCCAACCAGGCCAAGGCGCTGGCCGCGGCCGGCACTGGACGACTCTCCTCCCGCGAACGCACTGCTGATCGTCCAGGCGAAAAGCCCTTTGCCGTTCCTATTCCGCTCAAGGCAGTGGGTTCGGGTAACGTTCGCGAGGCGCCCGGTACCAACGCGCCGGTCGTGTTCGCCGTGCAGGGAGGCGACAGTCTGACCGGATATTCCTACGTCGAAGATTGGGTTCGGATCAGCGATGAGATGGGACGCGGTGGCTGGATCTTCCGGAAGCTGATCGGCAGGCGCTGATCAGATCTTTCCTTTTACCTTCGCCTTCTTCTCCGTAGCCCGCACAACTCGATTCCGGCCACTCCGCTTCGCGGCGTACAGCGCCTCGTCGGCGCTCGAGATCACCTCGTCAGCGGTCTGGCCGTCGGACGGGAACTCGGCAATACCAATGCTTAGCGTCATCTTTCGACCCGCGAACTCATGGGCCTCGACCCGGGCCCGGATCCGCTCGGCGACTTCACTGGCCACCTCCACGTCAGTGCCGGTGAGCAGCACGGCGAACTCCTCACCGCCGTAGCGGGCGGTGCAGTCCACCGACCGAGTGGAGCCGAGCAGAATACCGGCGACCTTCTTAAGAACCTCGTCGCCGGCCGGGTGGCCGAAATCGTCATTGTACTTCTTGAATTCGTCCACATCGGCCATGAGTACGCTGAACGAGCTTTTGTGGCGATAGGAGCGCACCAGCTCCTCGGAAAGCCGCTGGGTGAGATACCGTCTGTTGTAGAGGCCAGTCAGCGCATCGGAGGTAGACAGCCGCTCCAGCTCCTCGTTCTGCCTCCGGAGCTTCTCGTTCATGGCGTCCAGCTCCTGCCGGCTCTGCCGCAGCCTTCCGACCATGTGATTGAACACAGCCGTCAAATCACCCACCTCGCCCTTGGCGGCAGGCAGGTCTACGGCGAGATCTCCCTCGGCCACCTCCGCAGCGCCCTTGGTGAGCCGTTCCAGCGGCCGGACGATCAGCACACCCATCCGATAGGCGATCATCCCTACGGTCAGAAGGAGCGCGCCCACAACCAGGAGGGTCATGTTCCGGAAGCGGCGGATTTGCGCGAACGCGGCGTCAGCGGAGATCTCGGAGACTGCGACCCACTTTGCCCGAGGCACCCGCTTCAGGCTTCCTACCATCTCCGTTCCAGCCAGCCCCTCATAGGTAACTATTAGACCTTCGCGGGACTTCAGGCGCTGCAGGGATTCCGGCAGCAGGCTCGTCCTTAGTAGCCCAGCCGAGCTCTCAGAGGAGCTGGCGATTGCTTTGCCGTCGAGAGTAAGCAGAAACACCTGCCCGCCACGAGGGGAGAAGGCTCTGAGCCCCTTCTCCGCGCCGCGCAAGCTGAGCCTGGCTGCCATTGCGCCCAGGATTCGTCCCTCCCCCCGCTGCACCGGGACGGCTACCACGAGCGTTCCCTTGCCGAGTGACGGATCCCATGTGGCTTGGCCTATAATGGCTCCGTTGGTGCTCAGCTCCTTGCGCCAGTTGGCCGGCAGACTCCAGGCACGGTACTGGTTCCCGCTGTTGGCGATGGCTTTTCCCTGGAGGTCGAGGACCAGAAGTTCCTCGTACTCGTTGAAACGGTGGCGGACGGAGTTGAGGTAGTCATTCATTCGGGCCCGGGAAGCACCTGAACGTCGACCGAAGAGTTTTTCCGAGACCTCGTACGAGCTGGCAAAAACCCGCAGGTCATAGAGACGCTCCTTGAGCCAGACGTCGGATTCACGGGCGGCCTGGCTGCTGGAGCTGAGGAGCTCCTGCGAGATTTTCTGCTCGAGTGCCCTGCGGTTCTGGTTGTAGGAGATCCACGCGGTAAGCCCGGATGGCAGGAGCGTCACCAGGAGAGCGAATACCAGAATCTTGCTCCTGACCGTATCCAGACGCAGAAGCCGGAGGTGAGTCACCCGCACTCCTCGATGGGCAGTGAGATCAGCTTAAAGCGGACGGACCCAGCTAAGCAGAACCCAGGCCACCACCTATGTACCGAGCTGGCAGCGAGTTACGTCCAGGTATAATGGCTGCTAAGTAGGTGAGCTGCGGAGAGAGTGGCAGATTCCTAGGACCGCTCCCGTCAGGAACCCTGCACCGTAAGGAGACGGCGGACAGCCTCCCGAAGACCAGCGATGCTGAAAGGCTTGTAGATGGTGGGCACGTCGTTGGGAAGGTCGTTGATGCGCTTCCGCCGTCCGATGTCATCCACGTGCAGAATGGGCAGGTCGGGAAAATCCAGACGCACCCGCGCAACCAGCTCGGCCCCGGTAAGTCCGGGCATGTAGTTGTTGGTGATGATGAGATCGAAGCTCACCTCGGCGCTGCGGGCGGCATCGAGCGCGGCCCGCCCGTTCGCTACGGCCACCACTTCATACCCCTCGTCAGTCAGAGCACGGGCGATGAGGGCTCGGACCATCGGCTCGTTGTCAACGACGAGGATGCGGGCTGTCATCGTGCAGTCCTGGGTAAAAACCGGGATGTATCGGGAATCCTGCCCCATCTTATCATCCCCGGGTTGGTTGCGCGAGTCCTCCATCAGGAGATTTGCCACAATCACGTCATCTTTATGCATCAGCTGCACAATTTGCTTGACACCCCAACCGGCTTCTCCTAGGTTGCGGCTTCGTTCTTGTCCTGCTGCGAGGAACCATGCGGTCCGATAAGCTGCGCCTCAACCGACCGATGAATCGACTCACCGTCCACTGCCTTGCCGGCACTGGCATGGGTGTGAGGAACTGGGGCCGAACGGACTGAAGTTTCTGGTGCATGATGCGCATCCGGCCCGCTCCTTACACCGAGCGGGTTTTTGATTTTCGGGAATCGAGTCGAGGAGGCCGACGTTGGATCACGCCAGGAATATCGTGGTGGACAGCATGGAAGGTGTCAGCACGAAACCGCAGAGC
>DASPKB010000101.1:0-4151 GCA_035628315.1 Gemmatimonadales bacterium
GAAATCGTTCAGCAGTGACACCAGCGAAAGCCCCTTCACCGCGGCGGGCACCCCCGCTGACCGCTCCGGCAGGCCTGGTGGGTCTCGGCTCAACGGGAACCATCGGAGACAAAGACCTCCAGTGCGCGGGGCATCACCTTGAACGTGCCCGGAGTCTGGGTCCGGATCTCACCGTCGGCATTGATATCCATCGGAACCGGAGTGCGAATCTCGAAGGCTGTCGCCCGGAGTGCCTCGACCGACCGTTTACGTCCGTGGCGCCCTCGCGCAAGGGATGGTGCCAGCGTAAGCACCTGCCACCAATGGCGGACCTCCAGCGAGTAGAGATCCAGCCTGGAATCCTCGATCGAGGCATCCTCCGCCACCGGCAGGGCGCTACCGTAGTACCGCCCGTTCCCCACCACAATCTGGATGGTTCGAGAGTGCCGGGCGCCGCCGGCCCAGCGAATCTCGGCGGTAAAGGGATGGGTCCGGGTAAGGGTCCTGAATGCCGTAACCCCGTAAGCCAGCGCACCCCACCTCCGCTTGGTCTCGGGGGTAAGCTCCTCGGCGATGCGGACGCTCAAGCCGATGCTCGCGGTGGTGAAGTAGTAGTGGCCGTTGACCGAGCCCAGGTCGATAGCCCGCCGGGATCCTCCGGCGGCTACTTCCGCAGCCTCTCGGAGCGAGGTTGGTAGCTGGAGGGTCCTGGCAAGGTTGTTCGCGGTCCCGACCGGCAGGATCCCAAGTGGGAGTCCGGTGCCGACAAGTCCTTGGAGCACCGCGTTCAAGGTGCCGTCCCCACCGGCCGCGATGACGCGGTCGATAGCCGGCTGCTCTCGTCTGATGATGTCCGCAACCTGGCGGGGCTCGAATGAGGTCACAACCCGAAGGTCCAGCCCCGAGCGCTCCAGGATTTCCCTGGCTTCCTGTCCGGCGTCATTTCCGCGCCGGGCAGCCGGATTGATCAACAGTAGCGCGCGTGGCGGCATGGGTGAATGTAAGCCTGCCCCGGCCGGCGCGAGTGACGGCTGACACGCAGTGCCGTAGCAGGTCCCCTGTATCTTTGCCGCATGCACACCGAGCTCGCCCGCTTTCACGAGTCGAACCTCTGGTCTACGCCCATTCGGGATTTGGGGCTCACCATCGAGGGCACCCGGCTGGAACCCATACTGGCCGAGTTCACGGAGGAGCTGCGGCAGGCCGGGGTAACCCGGGTCCGGCCTCGATTCTATCTCTCGACAGAATGGGGAGTTCCCTTCGAGACCGTGGCGATCGCGATCCCCTTCTATCTGGCTCGTCCCGACCTGACGGCGCTCCATGCCGAGCGGGTGGGACATGTCGAGGGGTTCGACCGGGCCGACATACTGCGGTACCTGAGGCACGAGATGGGGCATGTGGTGAACTATGCCTACCGGCTCTACGACCAGGAGGAGTGGGTCAAGCAGTTCGGCTCTATCACCCAACCCTACTTCGAGGAATACCGCCCCGAGCCATTCAGCCGCCGCTACGTCCGCCACCTTCCTGGTTGGTACGCCCAGAAGCACCCCGACGAGGACTGGGCGGAGACTTTCGCTGTATGGATGACTCCGGGGCTGGACTGGCGGGCCGAATATGGTGGCTGGCCGGTGGCGTACGCCAAGCTCACCTACTGCAGTCGCACGATGAGTTTGCTGAGAGACCGGGATCCTGATGTGACCAGCAGTGAGCTGGACGAGGACGTGGGCGACATCGAGTATTCGCTCGATCAGTACTATGGAAGAACGGCGGATTCCCCCGGCGACCTGCCCCCCGGTCTTGATGGTGCCATCCGGGCCATCTTCGAAGATCTGGGCGGGGAAGAAACACTATCGCTGGATGGATCGCTTCAGCCGGCTGCGGACCTGATCCGCCGGCTGGAGCCTGAGCTCATGGCCAACGTCTTCCGCTGGACCGGCCATTTCCCGGAGCGAACCCGGGTGCTGCTCCGATATCTGGCCGACCGCGCTGATCAACTTCAGCAGGGCTACCCCCCCGGCCGCGAGGCTTCAGCTATCATTGGCCTCACCACACTGGTCACCGGCCTGGCAATGAACCACGTCCAGCGGGGCAGCTATTTACCGTAGAGGGCGGAGAGGCGGAGAGGGCGGAGAGGCCGGAGGGTCGAACGCTTGTCATCCTGAGCGAAGCCAAGGATCTACTTCCGGTATCGCTCCAAAGCCAGCTCGACAATCCTTTCAATCAGCTTGGGGTAGTCGATGCCGGCGGCCGCTGCCGACATTGCGAATTCGCTGGATCGCTCCAGGTAGCAGCTTGCGTTGACTTCCAGCACATATATGTCACCGGTGTCGGTAAGTCGGAGATCCACCCTACCGTAGTCTCGTACCCGGAGTGCACGGTAGGCATCTACCGCCACCTTCTGCAAGCGCGCGCGGAGCTCGTCCGGCAGGTTCGCCAGCACCGACTTGGTTCCCTTGAACTCCTTGCTGCGCTCGTCCCATTTGGCCTTGCTGTCCAGGACTTTCGGCGCTCCTTCCGGAAAGCCACTGAAATCCACCTCGACCGGCGGCAAGGCCTTGGGCTGGCCGTTTCCCATCACCCCGACGTAGAATTCGCGGCCTTCGATGAACTCCTCCGCCAGAGCCGAATCGTTGAGCTCTTTGCGGATGGCAGTGACCCGTTCCATCAGCGCCACCGCGTCGTGCACCAGTGACTTGCCCCCGATCCCGATCGATGAATCGGACCGGAGCGGCTTCACGAAGAGGGGCATGCGAAGATTCCCGCCCGTCTCGAACGCCTGCTGCCGGGAGAACACGGCGAAGCGGGGATACAGGATGTCCTCGAAGGCGAGCAGCTTCTTGGTCAGACCTTTATCCTGGCTCAGATACAGCTCACCCGGCCCGCTGCCGGTGTACTTGAGGCCGAGCAGATCGAGCAAGCCGGCCACCGGGATGTCGCCGAAGACGTTCTCGCTGAACATCTCCATAAGGTTGAACACCAGGTCTGGCCGGCGCCGCGAAAGACCTGCGATCAGGCGCTTGACGTCTCCGTGGACGCCTAGAATGGAGACCCGATGCCCGAGGCTGCGGAGAGCCTTGGCCACCTGGGGCACCACGGCCTCGTAGTCCTTCGAGTTCTCGTCTTCGCTGTCGAGATAGGTGAGGACGGTGATCTTCATGTCACTCCGCCAGCTCCATTCCCCAACGCGCTAGAGACACCGGTATGCCTCCATAACTCAGAAGCTCGTCGTGAAATCGCCGTAAGCCGACCTGGCTGCCGTGCCGCTGACGGTAGGCATCGCGAAGGCTCAGGAGCTCCCGGCGACCCACAGCGTAGCACAGTTGATAGGTCGGCCACGCGCAGTAGCGGCGAACCTCGGCTTCCGCGTTGCTATGCTCGATCGGAAGATGCCGGACCATGTACTCGACCGCGTCGGCCGGCGTTAATCCCCGGGTATGCAATCCGATGTCTACGACGATCCGGATCGCTCGCCAGAGTAGGTTGACCAGCTGAAATAAACGAGCCTCGGCCGTCGGATAGTAGCCCGTCTCGGCCATGAGCTGCTCGCTGTACACCGCCCACCCCTCCACCATGAAGGGGCTCCAGATGTGGCGTCTAACCTCGGAGCCGCCGCTCTGCATCGTGGCCAGATGCAGATGGTGGCCGGGATAGACCTCGTGGGCCACCATAGCAGGTATCGCATGCCGGCAGTGACCTTGGCGCTGCTGCGCCACGACGTCCCGCGCGGAGGCCGCATTCGGCTTGGTCACGTAGAACCTGCCGCTCCGGCCGGTCAGGTAGATCGGAGGCGGCTCGTACGCCGCAAAGGGGACCATAGGCGCGAGATGACCCGGTGTGGTCACCACCTCGATCCTGGCGGCGGGAACATTCACCAGATCGCGCTCCGTCACGAAGCGGCACGCTCGCTCGATCTCTGCCCGGTATATACCGATCAGCTCCTCGGGCGCGGGGCTGTCCTCCCTTAGCCGGTCTATCAGCTCTCTCCACGACGAACTTCCAAGCTTGGATGCCTGCTCGGCGAGCTGCTCGGTAACTTCCTCCTGGAGCCGCGTGCCGTAGCGCCACAGCTCTCCCGGGCTGGCCTTGATGGCGTGCTCGTGCTGCAGGCGTCGGGTGAACTGTTCTTCTCCGATGGCGAAGGCCTGGGGGTCAGGGCTGGGCTCGATGTCATT
>DASPKB010000102.1:0-2088 GCA_035628315.1 Gemmatimonadales bacterium
TCTGCAGTAGAGCAGCGAGTGTAGCCTTGGTCACAGCGGATCGTAAGTACCCCTGCCATGCTCAGCCGCTGGCTGATCGTGGGCAGCCGCCCTTTTTTCCGTCTTCAGGGCCGACCATGTGCGCGCGGCTCCGCTCCTTGAGGATTAAGTGAGGACCAAATGCTCTCGATCATCCGGTGCCGGTGGACGGCTCGTTTCCGAACGCCACTGATTGCCGCACTCGTCTTCGTCATCACCTCCTGCGACAACCGTAATCCGGTTACAGCCCCCGACACCGAAAGCGAGTCACCCGCCTCACCCGCGACCCCGCCGTCGCTGGCGATTGCCTACTCCGGCGGGATGCCGTTCGGACTCTTCATGACGCCTACGGCTGCGTTGGGGAGCAATTACAACGCAACTGTAGCCAATGCCCGGCTCTGGCTTCCACAGCTTAGCAGGCCGACGAACATCATGCTGTCCGAGCTGGCGGCTATTAAGGCGCGAGGCGGGAAGGTCGTAATCAATCTGGCCGGCGGCTACCGCAACTACCTGGACGAGAACGGTCGTTTCAGCCTGACCAAGTGGAAGGCGCGGCTCGAGCCGTATAAAACCATCCCCTTCGGGTCCTACATCAACGACGGCACCATAATCGCGCACAAGCTCATCGACGAGCCGAACGACCGCACCAACTGGGGGGGCGTGCCGGTTTCGCCGGCCACTGTGGAGGAGATGGCGAGGTACAGCAAGCAGTTCTGGCCCAACATGGCCACCGTGACGCGAGCCGAATCCAGCTATCTGGCCCAGTGGTCGGGGACTTTTCGCTATCTCGACGCCGCCTGGGCGCAGTATGTCACTCGGAAGGGGACACCCGAAGAGTTCATCCAACGGAATGTGGCCGACGCGAAGAAGAAGGGACTCGCGCTGATCACCGGTCTCAACGTGCGGAAGGGCGACTTCGGCGAGCCCATGAGCCCGTCACTGATCAAGACGGCCGGATCCGTCCTGTTGAGCACCTGGTATCCCTGCGCGTTCATCAGCTGGGAGTACCACACGGAGTATCTGGCAACTCCGGGAGTGACGGATGCCCTGAAATACCTTCGGGCCAAGGCTCTCAACCGGACATACAAGAGTTGCAAGAGCTAGCTGCGACCTAGCTGACCTGCTCGGCGAGCTTCGACTGCGGAACGATGCGGAAGCTGAACTTCTGTTGTACCAGCTGGCGGACGGTGCGGCCCGCGCGCCGTGCGGGCCGAAAGCGCATCTGTCCCAGCGCAGTCACGACTGAAGCAGTGAATCGTGAGTCATCGCTCCGCGTCACCTCGATGGTTGTCGTATCCACTCGCCCCGTAGTGTCTACCACGTAGGTCGCCTGGACCTGGCCTTCGGTTCCCATCGCAAGCAGATCGCGGGGATAAACCGGCGCCGCGCTGGATTCGACCCGCTCTACGATCTCATCCACTTCGAGCACGCTGAACGCGGTATCCGGAACGAAGCGCGACATGGGGCCGAAGGGAAGCTGACCTTGGGCGCCGGTGCGGTCGCGCTTGCCCCTGCTCCCATGCGCCGGCACGAGGCTGCGCCAGCCGCCGTTCGGCTCGAGCAGGTGTTTTCCGTCCTCCAGGTCTCCTCCGAGCCGGCCCCATTGCAGGATCTCCGATTGCCGATCCCGGACGTCTACCCGGTCGGGCGGAAGCAGGAAGAACACCCGGGCTTCGCGCTCGTCGACCGGTAGTCGGCGCCCGGCTTCGGTCAGGCTGAGCGCGCACCAAACCAGCCCTGCGTGGGTCAGGAGGCTCACGAGGGCGCATTCGGTTTTCTGAGAGAAGCTTCTGCCGGACTCGGGAAGAGTGAGGTGCATCCTTCGGCCCTCACGGCGGTTCAGGTGCGTCTTCACATATATGACGAATGGACGGGCCGAGGCAAGACCGCCTGCCCCGGGTCGCACAGTGGAACGCCCGCCTCTTCCCGCCCATCCCGACGTGCTTCATTATCAATGAGATACCAGCCCGGTACCGGCTGCCCTGTATTGGAGCTCCTGTGAGATACCGAAGAAATCGGTTCGCAATTCCGCTTGCGGCAGTGGCCTTTGCAGCTGCCTGTGGTGACGGC
>DASPKB010000103.1:0-3035 GCA_035628315.1 Gemmatimonadales bacterium
AGGCCGGCCTGCGCGGCACGAGCCAGGTCCAGCGGGTGGACGCATTGGAAGTGCTCGATCCGATGGGGGAGCACCAGGCGAGGAAGGCCGCTCACGAGGTCGAGCGCTCGGCGCACCGCGGCATCGCCGATCGCGTGTACCGTCGTGGCCAACCCGGCAGCGGCGGCGGTGGTCATCGCCAGCCGCGCTTCCTGCTCGGTGGTGATTGGCATGCCGCGGTCCCGGGTTCCCGCGTAGGGCTCGAGCATCCAGGCGGTACGGCTCCCCAGACTGCCATCGAGGAACATCTTCACTCCGCCAATGGTGAGCCAGCCGGAGCCCTGCCCGCTTCGCAGGCCTTGGCTGACGAGCTGGGGGAGAGCAGCCACCGGAGGGTGAAACAACACCCGCAGCCGCAGTTCGCCGGCCTGGTCCAGCCGCTGAAAAGCAGCCAGGACCCTCATGTCCTCCACGTTGTGCACGCTCGTGACGCCCAGGCGATGCGCTTCGAGCTGGGCGTCACGCAGGGCGTTCTCCACCATTTCCGCTGAAGGGGAGGGCAGATAAGGAGAAACCAGCTCGACCGCCCGCTCCAGCAGCAAGCCCGTAGGCTCCCCGTTTCCATCCCGCACAATTCGGCCGCCGTAGGGATCGGGAGTCGCACGCGTAATGGCAGCGGCCTGGAGCGCGGCTGTGTTCAACCAGGCCGAATGCACATCCAGAGAGTCGAGATAGACGGGTGCCTTTTGTACCTCATCCAGTACGTGCCGGTCGGGGGGCTCAGGCCAGCCGTTGGCGTCCCAGCCCTGCCCGATGACCCACCCCTGGGTAACCGGAGCGGTGGCGACTCGGGTGACGACTTCGTCTCGGGTGCGTAATCCGCCGAGCTCGACCCGACGCCGGTTCAGCGCCCAGAGTCCCAGGTGAGTGTGTCCGTCAGTCAGGCCAGGGGTAATCAAGCTGCCGGGAAGGTCGTAACGAGGTGTCTGCCGAGATGCGGCACGCTCGAGCTTATGGGCGGGGCCCACCATCCGGATTCGCCCGTCCTCCCAGAGGATGGCATCGCCTTCGATTCCCGGTGCCATGCTGAAGACCCGCCGGCCCCGAAGGAGTCCGCTCCTCTCCTTAGTCCTAGTCATGGAGCGGAATAATACGCCGGGAGTAAAGGGAGCTTGTGAGTGCCAGCAAAGCCGATATCCACATGTGGAAAAGCCCCGGAAGTGAATATCTTATTTGCGTGTAAAACCTCAGAAAATGCTTGATATACCGCACAGCGACATCGACGTTGCAACAAAGTAAGTGTCGTTCGCATCGTAGCTTATACAGCATCCCTAAAGCAGATTGTCTAGAGCTCGCCAGTGTCGCCTCTCCCGAATTATTTATGCAGAGATTCTAATTATTCACAGTTTCTACATGCGGTTTTAGCTAGGGCGTAGGGTTAGACGCGACTTGGACAAATCGGCTCCGACAGAACCAGGTCAGCGGGCGACTCGGCGGCACCCGGGGCGGAAACACGGCGGGATCTGTGAAGGAAAATCTCAGGAGAACGAGGCTGCCGAGAAGCAAAGGGGACCCGGGAAGGAACGCCAAGAAATCAGCGGAAAAAGCGCAGGTGCCCCCCTCCTCCGCGGTACAGCGGTCCGACGAATCGTATGGGCGATGATCTGAGCGCTTCGGCCAAATCCCCCTTCCCTTCCACTCTGAGCGAGCCTATGAGTGGCCATGACCAAGCCGGCTGGAAATCCAGCCGCGCCGCCCGAATGTTCGAGCGCAGTCCCGACACCGACCAATCCTCCTGGATGGTCTGGTCTACCCGCGTGCTGTCTCCGGTATGCCTGCCACTCCACACCAGAAGAGTTCTGCCGATTTTGATGCTGTACATGTCGAAGGTTGTATCGGCCTTGTCGGATACGACTGAGTGCGCCTCATGTAGGCGAACCTCGGCGGCTTGAGCGGCGCGAAGCAGGCTGTTCCGGCTGGCGTACATGTCCACCACCAGATCACGCCGAGCTCCTCCCTCCTGCAGGGTGGTTGCCAGGGTCCAAACTCCGAGCAACTGGTAGCGGCGGTCGGGCTCGGCCACGCGCCGGCGGCCAAGCTTCACGGCATCCATGTAGTAGAAGCAGAGACTAGACGGAGTCCACGAAGCGAACTCGGGCTGATTAGCGACGATCTGTTGCAGGGCGGGATGGAGGCGCGAATCCTTAGCGGCGTCGAGCAGAAGGTGTCCCGCTCTGAGCTCCCGGGAGGCCAACTTCGGGTCGGCCAGGAAGCGAACGCAATAACCCGCTCGAAGCCCTTCCAGGGTCCAGCTCCGAGAGTCTCGCGATTCGGCGGTTTGCGCTTGGGCGGCGGACGCGCCCGAGTATGCGGCGAGGGCCAGGCCCAGTGTTACTTGCTTGAGAATAGGGACCTCAGCCGCTGAGGGACCGACGGTTAGCTCTCGCGGGTGCTGCTCCGGACCGCCTGGCGCAGCTCGCTGTAATCTTTCGGATCCAGCGCGTTGAACTGCATATTCCGGAACTTGACCCTGCCGTCCGGCCCGACAACGTACACCGTGCGGCGATTGTAGCCCTCAGGGTCCTTGCTCGCGTACTGTTTAGACACCCGCTGCTCCGGATCGCTCAGCAGGCGAAACGGAAGCCCGAGACTTTTGGCGAAACGACCATGGGTCTCTACCGAATCAGTGCTGATGGCTACGAGCACCACGTTTGGCCCGAACAGACTGTCATACTGTTCGGCAAACGTGCGCATCTGCGCGGTGCAGCCCTTGGTGAAATCGCGTGGGTAGAAGGCTACAACGACGGTCTTGCCCCGGTCGCTGGCCAGTTGATACGGCGATTCAATCGGGCCTACTCCATCCTTATTGGCCCACGGAAGCGAGAAGTCTGGGGCTCGCTGTCCCACGTCGGGGCCTCCATGAAGAATTGCGCGAACGCTGCCCGATCTGTTCTGCGCGACCGCACCGGGGGCTACACCACCGACCGCCAGTGCCACTAGAAGCAATGTGATCTTGGAAAAGCGCATCATTCCATCCTGGCTGAATAAGCCTCAGT